>NZ_JADNDC010000002.1:0-185381 GCF_015551645.1 Ruminococcus sp. D54t1_190329_F1 | reverse complement strand
ATCTTGTCAAGCACTTTTTTCAAAAGTTTTTAAGATTTTCAAGATCCTGTCTAAAGCTGTTTGTTTCTGTCGTTCTGTTCAAGCGACTTGATTACTTTATCATAAGTTCAGCCATTTGTCAACAGTTAATTTGAATTTTCTGAAAACTATTTTATTTTTCAGTATTTCAGAAGCAATTCCTTGCGACAGCTTGTTTACTATACCACTGCCGCAAGGAATCGTCAAGCACTTTTTACAAAAAAGTTTATATTTTTTTGTTCAAATTATTTGTCGAATCATGTCGAACTCTTTTTCTTGCATTTTAGCCCGCCATGAGCTATACTATAACAAAGCATTTCATTTCAGTAAGTCTATTTAATATCATCTCTGGTATCTTCGGCGCTCTGCCGCTTCAGAAATCTCATGCTTTTCCCATATAGCAGCAGGAAGGTTTCTGACCAAAATGTAGAGATTTACATTAAGAGGCCTTCCACCATCTTTATAAGGAGGTCTTCTATGAACAATGTATCTTTACCTGTAAACCGTATTTACAAGGATCGACTCTACAAGATGATTTTTAATGACAAATCAGAATTACTGAAACTTTACAATGCAATTAACGGAACTCATTATGATGATCCTGCAATGCTAACAATTACTACATTGGATAACGCAATCTACATGACAATGGAAAATGATCTTTCCTTTATTATTGATATGCGCCTGGCACTTTATGAACAACAGTCCACGGTAAATCCCAACCTGCCTTTACGCTTTCTCATGTACATAACAGATATTTATTCAGCCTATACGAAAGACATGAACATATATGGTTCCAAGAAAGTGCAGATTCCGCTGCCTTCCTTCGTAATCTTTTATAATGGTGTGAAGTCGCAGCCAGACAGGACAGAATTTCTTCTTTCAGAGTTATTTCATCCAACAACCGACCAACCAGCGTTGGAATTGAAAGCGGTTATGCTTAACATCAATAAGGGGCATAACCAGGAATTAATGAATGCCTGTCATACCCTTCGTGATTACTCCGAATATGTTGCTCGCATTCGTACCTATTCTGCTGAAATGCCACTGACTGACGCAGTTGAGAAGGCAATTACCGAATGTATCCATGAAAACATCCTGCGGGATTTTTTACTAAAGAACCGAGCGGAGGCGAAAGCTATGAGTATTTATGAATATGATGAAGAGAAAACCTTGCGTATGTTTCGGGAAGAGGGTTATGAAGACGGAGAACGGAATGGAAAAATCCAGGCAACTATTGAAATGTGTTTGGAATTTAACCTCTCTTCAGATGCCATTGTTCAAAAACTAATGACGAAATTTCAGTTTTCTGAAAACCAGGCACAGGAATATCTAGACAACTATATAGCTCAAAATTCTTAAACTAATTTTTTCTATGAATAATTGTAATTTCATAATATCCTTGCGCAAAACTGGCGGAGGATAAATACATTCCTCATCTGGAAGCATCTCCCCCGCCGCCTTATTTCCTACAGAAATTCCTTCAGCTTCTCCACATTCTCCTCTTCGAATTCCTGCAGCCGTTCCATCAGTTTTTTGATGTCTTTCTCCACGTCATTTTCGTACTGATGAAGCTTTTTCACGGCTTCGGTAATTCCCATGCTGCTGCCCTGGATCAGCATTTTGGCGATGTGGGAGGTGGAGTCATCGGCCATGGTCTGGAGGTTAACCATAAGGTAGGTGCGGATTTTTTCAAAGGTGCCAAGACCTTTTTCGTCATATCCGTTCCGATTCAGAATATCCCTGGCTTCGTTATGAAACTTCCGATAGCCCTCAATCTGCTTTTCCAGACATGTCTGCAATTTTTCGTCTTCCGTGATCTCAAGCAGCTGCTCCAAGGTGTCTATACCCATCTGGGAATTCTGATACACATAGTTTAGAAATTCTACATCGGCATTCATAAGCGTGTCTCCTTTACTGTAAATCCATTTCTTTACATATGAAATAATAAAACTATCCTCTATGTCTATTGTAGAATTCCCATTTTTGCCGTTATTATTCCAATACACACCCATATTCTGTCCTTCTTTTCGCTAAGTATAATTTCCAAATCAACCCATAGCCTGCTTGCGCCATTTTGTTATTTTGATAAAGATTCCCTCCAAGCCATGCTTACATGGACAAAGAAGCCACAAATATTTGAAAGGCTGGACAGTATGAACAACAGAAGCAGACCATGCAAAGCCTCAACTTGCAGCTATTCACTTTTACTCATACTTCACAATTTCCTTCTTCAATCTCTTCATGATCCTTTTTTCCAACCTGGAAATATAAGACTGTGAAATTCCCAGAAGGTCCGCCACTTCTTTCTGTGTTTTTTCCCTTCCCTCCTGTCTTCCAAGCCCGAACCGCAGTTTGATAATCGTCTGCTCCCTTGGAGAAAGCTTGGAAATTGCTTTTCCAAGAAGCTTGATCTCCACCTCGTTCTCCAGCCTCTGGGAGATCACATCATCATCCGTTCCCAAAATATCGGAAAGCAAAAGCTCGTTTCCGTCCCAGTCCACATTCAGAGGCTCATCTATGGAAACCTCCATTTTCGTCTTACTATTGCGTCTGAGATACATAAGAATTTCGTTTTCAATACATCTGGATGCATACGTAGCCAGCTTAATATTTTTTACCGGGTTAAAAGTATTGATTGCCTTGATCAGCCCAATCGTACCAATGGAGATCAGATCCTCCACACTCACACCTGTATTATCAAACTTTTTGGCTATATAGACCACCAGCCTGAGATTGTGCTCGATCAAGGTAGACTTAGCTTCTTTCTCCTCTGGTGTACCCAGTTTTTCAAGGATCCTCGCTTCTCTTTGTGTTTCCAGTGGCGGCGGCAGAATATCACTTCCACCAATATAATAAACCTCTCCCTGTCTGCCGAGCAGGAATCTGGGCATTACCTGAAATGGATAATACGCTGCACTTGCTGATCTGTTCATGAATAAGTCCCCCTCCTAATGCAAAATTCTGGAATTCAACAGTACCTGGTACTCTTTTCCCAAAGCAGAGGGTTCCACGGCCAGCGCCAGCACCGGATTTGCCACATGAATCACCTCCCTGGGAGTGTGAATACAAAGGTCATCTAACACCACTGCCAGCAGCACGCCTTCCTCCCCGATTGTCTTATAGGGCAAAAAGTGCGGATGCAAGTCAGCCGGCTCTGTACCTTCCAGCTCCCCTGGGTTCTCCTTAAGGTGTTTCAGCCTGTCTGCATTTTCCTGCGGAAGCAATGCTTCCAGAACCTCCGGTTTTATAATAAATACCTCCTTCTGGCTGATGGGGTCTACAAGAAAATTTCCTGTATCCCAAAGCCCGAAAAACGGTTGTACATTTCCCCGATAGGACAGGGTAACTGGATAAATATTTTTCCATCTGGCACGGAAAGAATCGCTAAGATAGATCAGTGCACTAAGTCCCATGTAGGCTCCTGCGGCAACAATCAAAAAGCGTATGGGTGTCGTCTTTTTTACAGGTGCCGCTTCCATAAGGCCTCCCATGAAAAAAGCCATCAGGTAAACAGTCACCAGTGCTTTTACCAGAAGTCCGTTTTTCTTAAGATCCAGTCCAAGAACCAGCATGCCCCAGGCACATCCTCCATGGAGCAGTACCTTTGCAGGAAAAATCATATCCGGCAGTACATATAAAATGAGGCAGGAAAACAGAGCGCCAACGGCTGCCGCCAGCAAAATCCTTCCACGATTTCTTTTTCGCAGGAAAAGCTTTCCTACAATGCAAAGAAGAACGTAATCCATTAAAAGATTCGTCAGAAAGACGATGTCTATGTATACGTCATAATACATAAAAAGCCCCCTGTGGCCTGTCGTCCGTTACCTTTTGCGGTAACGTCAATCCTTCACTTTGGTAAGTGAACCCATTATACGGTCACAGAGGGCGCAGATTTTGTCAAAAAGGGGCGGGAAATCCTAAGAATTTCTCGCCTCAAATCGACAGCATGATCTGTCATTTTTCGTTATTTTGTTCTAAATTAATTCTGTCAATATTATTTTCAATTAAAGCAATTCATTTTTTCATGCTTCGTGCAAAATTAATTCTACTGCTTTAATTCGTCTTCTTCATTTTTCTCATGTAAAGCATCCAGAAGACTTCTCAGTTCTCCAATCGGAAACTGTCCCGGTGCAGATGCGGCGCCAACTGTTCCAAAGGTAATGCCAGAGCCGAAGTTCTCTCCGGAAATTCGGGTAATAGAACCAATACTTCCCATTGCCATGGATACCAAAGGCTTTTCGCACTCCTGTCTCATAGCATTTGTTGCCTCCATAATTGCTGCCACGTCTTCGAAACCATGAGGCATTACCGCCATTTTCAAAATATCAGCGCCTGATTTTTCCATTTCGCGGAAGCGGTTTAAAAGAACCTCCTGACTGTCTGTTTTGTGGAAATCATGGGAAGAAGCGATCACTTTGACTCCTTCTTTTTGAAGCTCTGCCACCAGCTTTTTCTTCTCTTCCGAATTACTCATAATTTCCACATCAACCAGGTCTGCTTTTTTGCCTTTTGCAGTATTTATATTGCAGGCAGCGTAATCCTCCAGAGAAATGGTAATATTTCCGCCTTCCTCACTTGTCCGGATTGTAAAAAGCAGTGGTGTTTCGCCAAGAATTTCCGCCAACGCTTCAAGCACATTCTGGCAGGCTTCCGGATTCATCAGTTCTTCAAAGAAATCTGCACGCCATTCCACCAGATCTGCAGCCGCTTTTTTCGCCTCCTCTGCTTCCTGACAGATTTTTTCTCTGCTGGTTCCAGTAAGAGGAACGCAGATTTTCGGGATTCCCGCTCCGATGGTCAGGTTCTTTATCTGAATAGGTTTTGTCATTTCTTGACATCTCCTTTCTCATAGAATAATATATACTTAGTAATGCTTTAATGATTTCCAGTTTTAAACTAAATGAAAGTTCATGTTCCAATATCTTAAAGCTGTTCATACTAGAGCGTGTTTGAAAAAGGCTTTCTGCAAGATGTGCGCCACAATTTGTGAGAGATTTCGCCCGGATGAGGGCGCCGTAGCGGGCTACGGCAACCGAATTCGGGTGAAATCTCCCGCAAAGTGGGGCGTGCAGATTGCGGGAATGATTTTTCAAACACGCTCTAGCCCGGATCAGTCACTGCTATTGCCCTGGACTTTCAAAATAATAAAAACTTCAGGAGGTACCTTATGATCCCAATTACCGGTCACACACAGCTTACTGCACTTCTTGGAAGTCCGGTGGCACACAGTATTTCACCACTTATGCACAATGAAGCATTTCATCTTCTTGATCTTGATTACACTTATCTTTGCTTCGATGTAAATGAGGAAAATCTGGAAACTGCTGTCATGGGACTGAAAACCTGCGGAATCCGTGGCTTCAACCTTACCATGCCAAACAAAAACAAGATCGTAGAGCTTCTGGACGAGCTTTCCCCTGCTGCCCGACTGATCGGCGCTGTGAACACCGTAGTCAATGACAATGGACGCCTTACCGGCTATAACACTGACGGTGTAGGCTACATGCAGGCCGTCAGAGATGCAGGATATGATGTGATCGGAAAAACCATCACCATCATGGGAGCCGGTGGTGCAGCTACTGCCATCTGTGCACAGGCTGCCCTTGACGGGGTAAAAAAAATCCATATTTTTGCCCGTGAGACCAGTCGTTTCTGGGATCGCACACAGAAGCTGGTGGAAAATATCAACGCCACTCTCCCCTGCCAGGCCATTCTTCACGAAAACAAGGATAAAGAAGAACTGGCACAGGCTATCTCCGAGAGTGCGCTTCTTCTCAATGCCACCTCAGTGGGGATGGCTCCTGATACAGAAGGGTCCATTATTGAAGATACCAGTCTTTATCATCCGGATCTGATCGTGTCAGATGTGATCTACAATCCCCGTGAGACACGCTTCCTGCGCGAAGCAAGAGAGGCTGGCTGCCGTACCTTCAATGGTATGTATATGCTGCTTTACCAGGGGGCTGAAGCGTTCCGTCTGTGGACAGGGAAAGAAATGCCGGTGGAGGAAATTAAGGCGAAATACTTTTCCGAATAATGCATTCATCTGCTATAATTCACAAGATTATATATTTTTCACCCAATCTAGCTATATTTTATAACAATATTAATATTTTCAAGAAAGGCGCCGCATCTCACAGCAGCGCCTTTCTTTTATATGGAAATCACTTTCTTATTTATTCACTTAAAACTTTTTCAGAAAATCCAGCTTATTTCTGCTCTTCCTGAACCTCTACCTTACGGTTCTCTCTGCTCTTGATCTCAGCTTTGATAGAAGTAATGAACTCTCCAAGATCCTTCGCACCTTCATCTCCCAGGAAACGGCTTCTTACAGAAACTTTGCCCTCTTCCTCTTCTTTGGCACCAACAACCAGCATATAAGGAATCTTCTGAAGTCTTGCCTCACGGATCTTATAACCGATTTTCTCAGCACGGGTATCGATTTCAACACGGATACCAGCCTCTTTCAGCTCGTCCAGAACCTTATTTGCATAATCCATATATTTGTCAGAGATTGGAAGTACTTTAACCTGTACAGGAGCAAGCCATGTAGGGAAAGCACCTGCAAAATGCTCGATCAGGATACCGATGAATCGCTCAATAGAACCGAATGCAACACGGTGGATCATGATCGGACGATGTTTCTCGCCATCAGCTCCAATGTACTCACAGTTGAAACGAAGCGGAAGCTGGAAGTCAAGCTGGATGGTACCGCACTGCCAGGTTCTTCCGATAGAGTCCTCAAGATGGAAGTCAATCTTCGGTCCGTAGAACGCTCCGTCTCCCTCATTTACTACATAATTAAGCCCGAGGTCGTCAAGAGCTCCGCGAAGAGCGTCTGTAGCCATCTCCCAGTCCTCATCACTTCCCATGGAATCTTCCGGACGTGTGGAAAGCTCTACGTGATATTTGAAACCAAACAGCTGATATACCTCGTCAATCAGTTTTGCAACCCCTTTGATCTCCTCACGGATCTGCTCCGGCATCATAAAGATGTGGGCATCATCCTGTGTGAAGCAGCGTACACGCATAAGTCCGTGAAGCTGTCCGGATTTTTCATGACGATGTACCAGACCAAGCTCACCCATACGAAGCGGCAGATCACGGTAAGAACGTGGTTCTGACTGGTATACAAGGATACCTCCTGGACAGTTCATTGGCTTAATTGCAAAATCCTGATCGTCAATTACAGTTGTATACATATTTTCTTTGTAATGATCCCAGTGTCCGGATGTCTCCCAAAGATGACGTGCCAGCATGATCGGTGTGGAAATCTCAACATATCCTGCTTTCTGATGGATTTCTCTCCAGTAATCAAGAAGAGTATTCTTCAGAACCATTCCCTTAGGAAGGAAGAACGGGAATCCAGGACCTTCGTCGCTCATCATGAACAGACCAAGCTCTTTACCAAGCTTTCTGTGGTCACGTTTCTTCGCCTCTTCCATACGGGTAATATATTCTTCCAGATCTGCTTTCTTTGTGAAAGAAGTTCCGTAGATTCTGGTAAGCATTTTATTCTTCTCGCTTCCTCTCCAGTAAGCACCTGCAATGCTGGTAAGCTTGAATGCTTTTACCGGTTTGGTTGTCATAAGGTGAGGTCCTGCACAAAGGTCAACAAACTCACCCTGCTGATAAAAGCTGATCTCAGCATCTTCTGGAAGATCTTCGATAAGCTCCACTTTATATGGCTCATTTTTCTCTTTGAAGAATGCGATCGCTTCTTCTCTGGATTTGGTAAAACGGGTAATCGGAAGTGCTTCCTTTACCACTTTCTTCATCTCAACTTCGATCTTTGCAAGATCCTCTGTAGTGATCGGGTTCTCGCTGTCAATATCATAATAAAATCCGTCTGCAATAGATGGTCCGATTGCAAGCTTTACATCCGGGTACAGTCTCTTGATTGCCTGTGCCATAATGTGGGATGTGGTGTGACGGAAAGCGCCTTTTCCACCCTCATCCTCAAATGTCAGGATGCTTAACTCGCAGTCCTTGTCAACTACATGTCTAAGGTCAACAACTTCTCCGTCAACCTCTCCTGCACATGCAACTCTTGCAAGGCCTTCGCTGATATCAGCCGCGATGTCGATAACGGATTTTGCTTCTGCGTATTCTTTTTTAGAACCGTCTTTTAATGTGATAATCATGATTCGTGTCTCCTTTTCTTTTTCTGAAACTGTATCCGGCAGGAAACTGTCTGATACGAAAAACGTATGGTAACGTTTGACTGAGCACTGAAAACCAAACATTTTCTGTACTCCCATGCAGGGACGAGACGAGCTGCAGTCTCCAAGGTCACACACAAACGTGGACTTTAACTCATTGCTCCTGAAAAACAAAAGCCCCTTACAATGCTCTCACACTGTAAGGGACGAATATACTCGCGGTTCCACCCTGCTTGCCATAGCATACGTATCTGTAAACCAGGCCACTTATTTGATGGTAACGGAATCACCGGACCGGATTAGGGCCACTCGGAGGTAGTTTTCAACTGTTTCCTGATAAGGCATTTCCAGCCGCCTGCCTCTCTCTGAAACATTCCACAGTTTACTCTTCTCGTCAACGTGTTTTCTTATCACTGTGTCCCATTATAGCCTCGGGTTTTGGGTTTGTCAATAATCTGCAAAATAAAGATGATAAAAAATTAGATATTTCCCCGAAGTTTTTCTTTTACAAGTGCTGCTACTTCCCGCACCACATAATGCACCTGCATAATAGGATCTGATACCGCCGCAATTCCATAAGGATGTTTATATCCCAGCTTTTCCGCCAATTTTACTGCCCGGTACACGTGAAAATTATTTGACAATATTCCTGTATTTTTCTTACTGCACCCGGTAAGCTCATCGGAAAATTTCAGATTTTCTTTCGTGCTTGTAGACTTCTCTTCCAACACCAGCCGCTCCTGTGAAATACCATGCGCTGTCAGATAATTCTCCATACATTTTGCTTCCGTAATATCCTCCCCAAAGCCCTGTCCGCCGGAAAGGATCAGCGTGGTATCTTCATTCTCCCTGGCATATTTCAGTGCCGCCTTCAGACGAAGTTCCAGGGCCTTGGATGGTACATCTCCTTTTACATGAGCGCCTAACACAACTACATAATCCAGGTTCTTTTTCCCGGAAGACTTCATTCCGGAAATCACACAGCTGCAGATAAATCCAAAACAGACAATTCCGATCAGCACAGCCACCATGATCACAGTTCCCAGCCATCCAGGGAAAATTCCCGGATGATTTCTGCCATAGCGGATCAGTACTGCGCCGCCTTCCAGAACCGCTGTAAGCAGTACCCAGAACCAGGCAAAATCAGCTGTAATGCCAGCATATACCACGATCAGCACATAATAAGCCAGGCTTAAAATCCCGGCGCAAAAACAAAATAAACTCAAATTCTCTTCTCTCTTTCTAAATTCAAATCCACTCTGCGTGTTTCACTCATTACTCGCACAAAGCAAACTGATTCATACTTGTAGAACTCATAAATCAACTAATTTTCCTATAAATATACACGAAACGGATTGCCTGGCAGTCATCCACCATTGCAATCCGTCCCCACAGCCGGAATCCACCGGATCCCGGTCTATATTCACATTTTATTATTTGTTTCTACCGCAGCAGAATTTATATTTCTTTCCGCTTCCGCATGGACACGGATCGTTACGTCCGATCTTGTGTGCCTTTACAACAGTACCGGATTTCTTCTGCTCAAGATAAAGCTCTTTACGTTTCTCCGGGGTAAAGATCTTGTCCCATTGTGGAAGATTGTAAAGCCAGTCAGCCTTAGCGTCTACCATGTTCTTGTAAAGAAGCTCTTTGTCAAAACAAAGACTTACGGTAGTATTCTCATCCATAGTCTCGATCGGGTTCTGAACCTTAAGGCTGTCATTGATTCCATCAAGGAAACCAACCATGGTGAGCACTTCCTGATTATATTTCTCAGCCAGCTCTTTAACTGTACCAGTAACTACTTCGTCCGGATTCTCAAGAAGCTGTGCATAAATGTTCTTCTCAATGTTAAAATATTTTGCCCAGAACTGCTGAAGTTTATTACGATCTGCCTGCTGGTCATAGGCAATGGCACGCCACTGCTCTAAAATGGTCTTGTCGCTCATTTCTTATTCCTCTTTTCAACAAAATTTCGTAATTATGCCGTTTTACAGCTGAAATTTATTATACCATCTTTTACTGAAAAACACAAATCTTATTTTTTTTCCAAAATTTTCTTGCAGATTTTCCATAAAATTCATACTATTTTTCTGTAACATATGTATAAAAAGCCAGTGACAGGTTCATACTATGAGTGTTCAGTAAAATGAACCAACAAATTCATTGAACCCCCTTCAATGATGACGCATTACAAAAGATAAGCGAGATTAACTTATATCCTCCCCGAAACGCCCCGGCTTCTGAAGTACTAGCTGAAGCCGGGGCGTTAACTTTCCTGTTTTGCTGTTTTTTTCTATTTTACTCCAAGCTTCTCCAGTTCCTTTGCAGCCTGCTTCAGATCATGGAATTCAATGGCATGAATACCAAGCTTTCTTGCAGCCTCGCAGTTCTCCGGGCGGTCATCCAGGAAAACGCTCTCCTCCGGTTTTAAACCGAATCTGGAAAGAAGTGTCTCATAAATATCAGCCTCCGGTTTGATCTGCTGAACCTCACAGGAGAAAATCACACCATCCATATTTTTCAAAAAAGGCATTTTACCTGGTCTTGTCTGATCCAGCATGAATTGACTGTAGTTTGAGAGAATGTACAGACGATAGCCCTGGCTTTTCAGATAGCCGGTCCAGGTTTCAGCGTAATCCTTAATTCCAATTGTTTTTCCGGATTCTTCGATCACACGCTTTACATCCGCCTCGTACTCAGCCGGAAGTGCTGCGATAAACTGTTTCCGGTATTCTTCTTCAGAAAGCAGTCCACGATCACGCTCATTCCAGATCTGGCTCTTAAAAACCTTCTCAGCAATCAGCTTCTCTTCTTCTGCCGAAAAGTGGAACGCTTTCAGATAGCTTTCCCAATCATAGGAAACCAATACCTGTCCCACATCAAAAATTATGTTTTTCACTTCGCCTGCGACCTCCTTTTCCTCTTTCTTCAAAAGTTTATAAACCATAAGAAATACATAAGCCAGCACTGGCACCAGAATTACCGTACCTACTGCCGCCTTAAAATTCCCCTGTGCGTTGTCGCCGCTGCCAAAAGCAAAGATCATAGGCAGACAGCAAACTGCCAGTAAGACTACCACTCCCAGAATGGCAGCTGCACGTTTAAAATTTTTCATTCTTTATTCCTTTATAAAATCCGTTTTCTTTTTTGTCATCTAGAGCATCGAAAATTAAGTTTCTGCTATATTGGCGCAGCAAATAAAAATCAGACAAGTCAATATGGCAGTTACTTAATATTCGATGTACTAGATACAAGATACGCCGGAGAGAACCTCCGGCGCAGTCACATTTCAATTACCGATCACTCTGTAACCAGTAATGTATTCTTACTTACAAGCGTCTGATACGCAGCCGCTTTTTTCCAAATTATTTATTTCTGTAAATAATATCGTTTCTTCCTGGTCCGTTGGAAACCATGGTGATCGGGTATCCGATCTTCTCCTCGATGAATTCGATGTATTTTCTGCAATTCTCCGGAAGATCCTCATAGTTCTTTATTCCACGGATATCACATTTCCATCCTGGAAGCTTCTCGATCACCGGTTTTGCTTTCTCAAGTCTGGCTGTGGTCGGGAAGTCTGTGGTAATCTCTCCGTCGATATCGTAAGCAACACAAACCGGGATCTCATCCAGATAGCCAAGTACGTCAAGTACTGTAAATGCAACATCTGTAGCACCCTGAAGACGGCAGCCGTATTTGGAAGCAACACAGTCATACCATCCCATACGTCTCGGACGTCCTGTGGTAGCGCCGTATTCTCCGCCATCACCACCACGTCTTCTAAGCTCGTCAGCCTCTTCTCCGAAAATCTCGGAAACAAATGCACCGGCACCTACCGCACTGGAATAAGCCTTGCTTACAACAACGATCTTCTGGATCTCATATGGAGGCACACCTGCTCCGATGGCACCGTATGCAGCCAGTGTGGAAGAAGATGTAACCATTGGGTAAATACCATGGTCAGGGTCTTTCAGAGTTCCAAGCTGTCCCTCAAGAAGGATCTCCTTGCCCTCTTTCAGTGCATTATTCAGATACAAGGAAACGTCGCATACATATGGTGCAACCATTTTCTTGTATTCCATCAGCTCTGCAAAAAGCTCGTCAACATTCAGAAGCGGTTTATGATATAAGTGCTCAAGAAGAACGTTCTTAGTTTCACAAACACTTGTCAGTTTCTCCTTCAGGCGCTCCTCGTCAAAAAGCTCATTTACCTGGAAACCAATTTTTGCATATTTGTCAGAATAGAAAGGTGCGATACCGGATTTGGTGGAACCAAAGGACTTACCCCCCAGACGTTCCTCCTCATACTGATCGAACAGAATGTGGTATGGCATAACCATCTGTGCTCTGTCAGAGATCAGAATCTTCGGTGCCGGAACACCTTTGCTTACAACCTCATTGTATTCTTTGAAAAATACAGGGATATTCAGTGCAACACCGTTGCCGATCACACTTGTAGTGTGTCCGTAAAATACACCTGACGGCAGAGTGTGAAGTGCGAATTTACCATAGTCGTTTACAATAGTATGTCCCGCATTTGCACCACCCTGGAATCTAACGATAATATCAGCTTTCTCAGCGAGCATGTCGGTAATTTTACCCTTACCTTCATCTCCCCAGTTTGCTCCAACTACTGCTTTGATCATAACTCAAATTCCTCCTGTGTCTGATCTGAATTTCATAAAAAAAGAAATCAACAACCTTTTATCATACATTAATCTCAGCTGTCATTCCAAGCATTTCCTTGTGGGAAGCCAGAACCGGATTTACAACTTTTGCAATAAAGCTTTCGGTCTGCTCTTTGGCACGTCCCACATATTTCTTCGGATCCATGGTCTTCTGAAGCTCTTCCAGAGTCAGGTTAAACGCCGGATCTGCTGCGATCAGCTCAAGAAGATTGTTGTCCTTACCTTCTACTTTAACATTCTTACCAGCTTCCATGGAAAGCTCACGGATACGCTCATGAAGCTCCTGACGGTCTCCGCCTGCCTTTACTGCGTCCATCATAATGTTCTCAGTTGCCATAAATGGCAGCTCAGCCATCATGTGTTTCTCGATAACCTTCGGATAAACCACAAGGCCATCTACAACATTCAGACACAGATCCAGGATTCCGTCAATTGCGAGGAAGCCTTCCGGTACGGAAAGACGCTTGTTGGCGGAGTCATCCAGAGTTCTCTCAAACCACTGGGTAGCAGAGGTGATGGCTGGATTCAGGGCATCTACCATCACATATCTGGAAAGGGAAGCAATACGCTCACTTCTCATTGGGTTTCTCTTATAAGCCATAGCGGAAGATCCGATCTGTGATTTCTCAAATGGCTCCTCTACTTCTTTCAGATGCTGAAGAAGACGGATATCGTTTGACATCTTGTGTGCACTTGCTGCAATTCCTGCCAGAACATTGACAACACGGGTATCAACTTTACGGGAATAGGTCTGTCCGGATACCGGATAGCATTCCTTGAATCCCATCTTGGCAGCGATCATCGGATCGATCTTGTCGATCGTCTCCTGGTCTCCTTCAAACAGTTCCAGAAAGCTTGCCTGTGTACCTGTAGTACCTTTAGAACCAAGAAGCTTAATGGTGCCAAGAACATATTCCAGATCTTCAAGATCCATCATGAATTCCTGTGTCCACAGTGTGGCACGCTTTCCAACGGTAGTTGGCTGTGCAGGCTGGAAATGGGTAAATGCAAGTGTAGGCTGATCTTTATATTTGTCAGCGAACTTGGAAAGCTCTGCAATTACGTTTACTAGTTTCTTCTGAACCAGTTTCAGAGCTTCTGTCATAACAATAATGTCTGTATTATCTCCTACATAACAGGATGTTGCTCCCAGGTGGATGATTCCCTTTGCTTTCGGGCACTGCACACCGTAAGCATATACATGGGACATAACATCGTGACGCACTTCTTTCTCACGGGCCTTGGCAACATCATAGTTGATATCGTCTGCATGAGCTTTCAGTTCATCAATCTGTTCCTGGGTGATGTTCAGTCCAAGCTCCTTCTCAGTCTCTGCCAGAGCGATCCAGAGTCTTCTCCAGGTGCGGAATTTCATATCCTGTGAAAAAATGTACTGCATTTCCTTGCTGGCATAACGCTCAGACAAAGGGCTTGTATATCTGTCTGTACTCATTCTTTCTCTCCTGTTTCTAAGTAAGTTTTTATCATTTACTTTGCGGATCAACTGTTTTTTCCACATACAAGGGGATTATATAACATCCAAAGATTTTAAGCAAGACCCTGATGGAATTTCGTGTTCACAATTTCACACTCTGAATTCCAAAAAATTTCTTTTTTGTCCTTTATCTTACAGATTTTCTGCCGCACATTTATTTCGTCTGTAGCCATACTTCCATTTCCGTATCCCGTCTCCAGGTTTTTCCGGCAGACGCATAATCCACCATCAGGAAGGTCTCTTCCCCTATGGTGACGTCAAACAGACACTGATACTTCTTTTTCAAGGTATTGGATAGCGCTTTTCTTGTATTCTCAATTTTCAAAGGTCCGTTCAGTGCTTCTTCTTTCCGGCAGTCCATAATCGTCCCTTCTTTTTCCTCCAGGCGCTTTTCTCTTGCCAGAACCAGCGGACCATATAGCACAGCCATTCTTCTGGCACTGTCGGCATCCTCCGGATTCTCCATTCCCCACAGGATTCTGGGGTTCATATCCAGATTTAATACAATCTCATCTCCATCTTTCCAGGTCCGCTTTAAGGAAAAATATTTCTCTGCTTCCGGAAGAGCGGCATCTTCATTATTTTCTGCCGTTCGCACTGTCAGCCTGCCTGTCCTGGAAAATTCAGGAATTCGAAGCTCTGTTTCGAACCAGACATCCTGAGTCATGCTCAGTTTCATACGAATTTCCCCATTTGCAGGATACTTTGTTTTTATTTCCACTTGTACGGGAACGCTGTCGATCAGAAACTCAAGTTTTCCCGGCATATACAGATTTATTCTTACCAGCCTGTCTTGCACTTCTGTCCCAAGAAGCGGGACAAGCGCTGTTCCAGCTGCTCCGATTGCAATGCAGCAGCCGCAAAAGGCCTGGTTTTCCTCCATTGCTTTAAATCCGCCCACTGCACGGCCACGTATGTTGGAACTTAATGGACTATAGCTGTCAAATGCGGGAATACAGCCATCTTTGTCTGCCGTATAACGGTCATACACCTGCCTGTAATAGGGTTCATCAAAACGGGTTTCTTCTCCACACACTGCCTTTTCAAAATTAACAGAACCATAAAGTACATTAAATGCCGTTCTCTCAATTTCATCAATATATTTGATATCTCCTGTAAAATAGTACATTCTGCGCAGCAACCTCATCCAGGTAACTGATACGCAGGTTTCCAGCATGATTCCGTCATATTTTGTACCACTCTGCATAAGACTTCCATGATTCAGCAATTCGTTTTTGCAGCCAAGGCCTCCCACTACTGTTCTCTCTGATTCCAGAAGTTTCTCTATAAAATTTTTTACAGAAATCTGCCATTTTTCTTCTTTGACAACAAGGGAATATTCCAGCAGACCTTCAAAGCAGGACATTAACTCATAGGCTTTTACAACCGGATATTCATAAGGATACAATTCATTCTGATAAGCAGCTTCAAAAATGTTAAATTCCCGGGCTCCACCGCAATCTACAATATAAGCTGCAAAGTCCAGATACTTTTTTTCATGCACAATGCGGTACAGCAGAACCACCGGCTCCAGAATAGAGCTGGAATTGATTCCCTGCCAGATATCAGAAGTTTCTGTAATCTTCTTTTTTCCAGATTCCTTTCCTACATGCGCCATAATATAATCCAGATGTCTTTCTGCTGACTGGATCACTTTTCTTTTTTTCTCTTCTTCTCTGCAGATATTATAATAACTGATCAGCCCCATAAGTACATATTTCCTGCCCCACATATCCCATCCCTGGAATTCTGCTTCTTTGCTGTATGTGGAAATTCTGCCTTCCCCATCCTGATAAAAAAGAAGCTGATCCACAGACTCTGTGAGAATTTCATATAATTCTTCATCCCTGGTATAGAGGTAGGTCTCACATGCACCACGCATAAGCTTCCCCCAGTATTCCCCTCTCCAGCCAAGATCCCCATCATCTGGGCAGTTGGCAAACTGATCTGCTGTCAGTTTCCATAGGCTTCTGTTTTTCAGCTGCTCTTTTTCTACAAAACGCGCTGCTGCGTCTGCAATTCCGTTGTATTTCATTTTCATTATATTCTCCTTTATTTGGTTAAAAAGAGCCGTGAAAACTTTCACGGCTCTTAGATTTTTATGGCTATATTTATTTAAATGTTTCTGCTGCTGCCTTTGCATCCTCAAAGTTTGCCTGAACTTCTTCCAATACCTGATCATATCCCATTGCATTGATATCACTGATCATCTTTTCTCTCTGAGCTGCAAAAGCATCATCATCCTCGCAGGTAATAATTTTGGCAATATTTGCCTGTACATACTCGGATGCCTTGTTGCCAATTCTTGTAGCTTCATCAGATATAGGCTGCATTAAAGTTGCTGCCAGACCAACTGCCGGATCTTCATTATTTGTTTTTAATTTTCCTTCATCAACCAGCTGTTTATAAACCTCTCCCGGATACTGTGCTTTTCCGTCAGTATAATAATTGCAGAAATCCTTATCTATCTCTGTAACACTAGATAAAACATATTTCTTAGAAAGAGTTAAATCTACCGGTTCTCCATCTGCACACTGATTGGTTTCCCATAAAGGTGATAACCATTTATACTTGCCAATTCCCTGTACACCGTCAGTTGTATAGCCAGAATACTCTTTATCATTGCTGGTAAAGTTTTCAAGGCGCTTTCCGATCAGTTCCGGTTCTCCATCCACAACATCCCAGTCTTCGCCAGGAACTCCTGTACGTACCAGTCTTGCGCCTTCATCAGAGGTCATGAATTCAATCAGTTCCATTGCACGTTCCGGATATTCACAGTTCGCACTGATTACAAGTGCATTCGCAGCCTGATATCCTAACGGATTTGCATATGGATAAATCTGCATTGCATATGGGAAAGTACCAGGAATCATATACATTGCTGCATCTTCACCGCAGATATTTTTATCCGGCTGTGTCCAGTTATAATTACATACCAGAACCTCTCCGTTTTTAATTTTGTCATCATACTGACTGTTTTTCATGGTAAATGCTTCCGGATCCATAATGCCCATCCGATAAGCCTTGTTATAGAAGGAAAGAGCTTTCCACAATGGTCCGTCTTCTACCGTAAACATATCTTCAAATTCACCGGTTTCATTGTTTATGAACTGATTATTTCCTGAATTTGTATAGCCCATATCAAATGGGTAACTGATCATATAAGGCCAGATTCCCCAGTCAGACCAGCCAGACAATGCATAAACCTTCTTGCCGTCTGCTGTCGTCGGATGTGCATCTACCATCTGTTTTAAAACATCCAGATATTTGTCTTCAGTGCTGACATCCGGATATCCTAATTCCTTATAATAATCCCATCTTGTAAAAAATCCTACAAAGCCATTCTTATTTGGCAGATCTTTATTCTCTGTCTGAACATTTGTCGGAATAAAATAAGTACTTCCTCCGCCAATAATATCTTTTGAATACTTTAATGCATCCGGAAGTTTTTCTTTCAGATTATCTCCATTTTCTGCAAGCCAGTCATCCATGGCCCATAACGATCCTGCATCGATCAGATTTTTAACATCAATATCTCCGTTATGAAGTTCTACAATATCCGGAAGATCTCCACCGGAAGCCATCACTTTTAATCGATCTGTACTTACATTTGTATATTCCAGTACGATTCCCAGTTTTTCCTTAATATAGCGTCCTACTGCATCGTCTGTGGAAATGCCGTCCATTCCTGTTTCTCCCATGACTCTGAGAGTAATTACTTCCTTTTCTTCCCCTTCCTCAGCCTGCACTGCCAGGGCTCCGTTGCTTACCATAATTCCCCCAACCATCGCAGCACATAAGGTTGCAGATGTAACCTTTTTCCATAAATTCCTTCTCATTTCCTACCTCCTGTTTTCTTTTTTGGTGTTGCGCCGTGTTTTGTTTCTGTAAAAAGGATACCAAAAACAGAACACATCTTCCAGAAACAACCTTCCGATTTTTGGCATAATTCTATGCACATCTTATCCCCGTCACATTCCTGGTTTATGGAAAAAAGCCACGATTTTTATAACTATTTTACCATTTTTCTTCTTCATAAGGAATCCGGACCAGTACCTGGAAACCGTTCTCATTATCACTGCCAATTTCCACTCCGTTTTCCATGTCATAAAGAAGCTTGATTCTCTGATATATGTTTCTGAGCCCAATATGTCTGCCGTCATCCTCCATATTCAGACTTGCACGGAGCTTCTCACAGTTTTCCCTGCTTATTCCAATTCCATTGTCATATACGCATAATTCCAGGCAGTCCCTGGTTTTATACTCTTTTCTTTTCCATTTTACGTATATCTGGAATTTTTTATGCTCCTGCATTTCTTTTTCTGCCAGACCATGAAAAAAAGAATTCTCCACAAGCGGCTGCAAAATAAATTTCGGCACCATAGCAGACATAAGTGAACTGTCTGCTTCTATACCAAGCACTGTTTTTTCACCGTATCTGTAATTCATGATCCTGCAGTAATTTTTGATATAAGTAAGTTCTTCCTCTACTGACCACTTGTTGCGTGTATCCCTGAAAATCGGCTGAACCATTTCCGCCAGTGCATCCATACAGTCCACAATATCATTTTCGCCTTTCACAATTGCCATCCATTTCACTGTATTCAGCGTATTATACAAAAAATGAGGATTGATCTGGGACTTCAGTGCGCGGATCTGTGCATCTCTTTTTGATTTTTCATTTTCCACATTTTTGCGGATCAGACTTGATATTTCCAGTGTCATTTTATTATAGCTGTTCACCAGAAGAGAGAACTCATCCCCATTCTCATGGTCTTGTTCCAAAACAATGCCGAACTGCCCGTTTTGTACCATTTTCAGCGCATCTATCACCTTTACAAAGGGCGTTGTCATATATTTCACCCAGAATACAAGAAATAAAATTGAAATGGTTACCGAAGCGACAATTGCCAGAATAAAAATTTCCTGAACATCCTGGATGTCTCCTAATATTTCAGATATTGGAGTTTCATTTACCAATGTCCAATTACAAAAGCCCACCGGATAACACAGGATCAGATTTTTACCGGATTCAAATATTTTTGGGGCAGCTTCTGGCTGCAGCATTAAATTTTCTTTTTCATCCCCTATCCCATATACATTTGTTTCTGAAACAGTCCTTCCAAACTGGTCGATCATATAGGTTTCCTCTGACCAGCCTCCATCTTGTGAAATTGAATTGTAATAGCTTACAAAATGTTCCAGATCCACATTCAACACAAGCCAGCCATATTTTTCTCCCCGGAAAATAGGCCTGCACACGCTCACATAATTCAACAGTTTCTGGTTATCCCTGTCATTTTCCACAAAATCACTGCTGTTATAGCCTCCATACCAGATTGGTTTTTTCTGTGGAACTGCGTTCCGGTTTTTCAGTCTCTCTGTGTAGAATTTCCCCCTTTTCTCACTGTTTTCAGAGGTAATGTTCCAGTTTCCGTCAGCAAATAAGGTTACATCTTCCGCATTATAAAAAACAATGGAATCAATAAAGCTGTACTCTGCCAGAATCGTGTCTGTCATGCTGAAAAAATCAATTCTTTGCTCTATCATGCTAGTTTGAGAGCCATGGGATACTACCAGACTTGCCAGATCGGAACCATTTAAAACACGAAGGGCAACCTGGTCAACTTCTCTTCCAAATGTATCCAGGTTCTGTTCCAGCTGCTTATAAGATCTTAGAAGTTCCGTTTCTGTACGTGTTCTTAAGGCTCCCTTCACTCCCATATAAAGACCTATAAAGCTTATAATGATCACAAGCAGAAAGCTAAGGGATACTGCTATTATCATTTTTCCAAAAACACTTTTATAAAATGGAATTTTTACTGTATCATCTTTTTTCATAAAATATTCCGCTTTCTGAAGCTGCCTGGATTCTTTCCGGAAACCTTCCGAAATATCTTGCTGAAATAGCTGTCGTCCCCAAAGCCAGTGAGTTCTGCTACTTCATGGGTTCTAAGATCGGTTGTGGCAAACAGCTCCTTGGCCTTTTCTACTCTCTGTTCTGTAATATAATCCACGAAGCCTACCTGCATTTCCTTTTTCCACATGCTGCTGAAATAGTTAGGACTTAAACATACAATTTCCGCAACCTGGTTCAAGGTAAGCTTGTCTGCCAGATGCTGGTCTATGTACTCTTTTGCTTTATAGATTTCAATACTTAACTGTTTCAAGTTCTGTGCTTTCTGATCTTCTTTCTGTTTTTCTGTTTCATTCTTCTTACATTCCTGGTACCTGTCGGAAAGCTCTGTCCAGGAACGTCCCACACCGCTGATTTTCCAGCAGACCTGCGCCATAATATGTTCCCGCAATACCCGGGCAATTTCCTTCAGGATCGTTTTCGTTTTCTGGTTATCCTCTTCCGTTTCTTCAATTAAAAGAAGATAATTTTTTTCATTCTCCCGGATCAGTTCTCCATTTTTATATTTTCCCAGTATTTCCTCTGTCATATTAAAGATCAGGAATTGGATCAAAGCTCCTTGTTCGTCTTTTGTTTTTTCACATACCTCTTTATAATTTGCAATTTCCATCCTGCAGATTCGGTATGATTTTTCCGAAACCTGAAAATCAAGCTTTTTTAACTGTTCCCGAAAAGTATTTTCATTAATCTGGTGATAAAAAACATACTGCCCGAATAAATCTGATTTATCCTGCACTGCTTTTGTTTCATTTTTGGAATCGGGATTCTTCTGTTCCAGTTCTTTACAGACCTTCTCCATTGCTTTTTCAATCTCATCAGGTTTCATTTTTAGTTTTAAAATATAATCAGACACCCCTAGCTTCATAGCTCTCATCAGATAAGAAAATTCTTCATAACAGGTCAGTAGGACAATCCTGGTGCTCTGATCCTGTTCCCGTATTTTTTCGATCAGTTCCAGTCCGTCCATAACCGGCATTTTAATATCTGTCATAACAATATCCGGTTTTTCTTTCTCGTATATTTC
The DNA here is from genome assembly GCF_015551645.1 of Ruminococcus sp. D54t1_190329_F1. Taxonomy (NCBI): domain Bacteria; kingdom Bacillati; phylum Bacillota; class Clostridia; order Eubacteriales; family Oscillospiraceae; genus Ruminococcus; species Ruminococcus sp. D54t1_190329_F1. The sequence continues at coordinate 164,071 of NZ_JADNDC010000002.1, read as the reverse complement.
CAGGGCTTCTTTTCCATTGGAAGCATCTCCAATTACATCCAGCCCCAGTTTTTCCCAGTTCACCATGGACCTTAATCCACATCTTACCAGCACTTCATCTTCCACAATAAGAATTTTTCGTCTTGTCATTTGCTCTCATTCCCACCCATACATTTTTTAACACAAATACCCCCTGCGTCAAATGATCTGTTCGTGGAACACTGCCAGCCAATCACCTGACCAAGGGGGTTGTGCGAAAATATCAACATTGCCAGTAGCAAAAAATATTTTGACACTATACTATTATATAATACCTCAATGAATATTACAATTTCATGTTTTTATCTGTTATTTTTTTGATTTTTTATACAAAATTAATCAATTTTCAAAATAAGCTCCAATACGCGTCTTGCACTCTGTTCCAGTTCCTGTCGACCGAGCAATCCCATTTCCATAGCTTTTTTCACACGCTCCGGATACCCTGTTGCCATTTTAAGGTCATTTCCAGCCTTTATTTCTTTATAATGCTCTCCACATGTCCACCAGTCTGTTGTAACCATACCCTGAAATCCCCACTCACCACGCAAAATATCTGTCAAAAGCTCATAGCTCTCTGAAGTACGGTGTCCGTTAACAGCATTGTAAGAGGACATGATCGTCCAAGGCTGTGCTTCTTTTACAATAATCTCAAAGCCCTTCAGATAAATTTCACGAAGTGCACGCTCCGATACCCTGGAATCACTATTTTTCCTGTTTGTTTCTTTGTTGTTTGCTGTAAAATGCTTTACAGATGCTGCAATATGCTGTGACTGAATCCCCTTTACCATAGCGGCACCCATTTTTCCAGCAATCAGCGGATCCTCGGAATAATATTCAAAATTTCTTCCACACATAGGGTTTCTGTGAATATTTACAGCTGGTGTCAGCCATACAGCAAGATTATTTTCCTTTACCTCCTTCGCGCCTGCCTTTCCGACCTGCCATACAAGTGCCGGATTCCAGGTACATGCCAGAAGCGTTGCACATGGCCAGGCTGTTGTATTCACAGTACATCCGATATTAAGGCGTAGTCCTGCTGGTCCATCTGCAGTCATTACTGAAGGGACCCCGTACTCAGGAAGATTTCCTAATCCGAATGTATTTGCAACACCTGTATTTGGCTGTCCGCCGAGAAGATGAAGCAGTTCCTTATCACTTAACTGTGCCATAAACTCATCCAATGAAAGCTTTCCTTCAGCTACATCAATGAACTGTTTTCTTCCACAATTATCAAACCATTTTCGACGGGAACACCAGCGCACTTCTGGCACAATACAATCCTCTTCTTCCGTTTTCAGTTTTTCAAATGCACATTCATTCATATCATTGCATTCATACTGAGGAAGCATTTCAAAGGTACCATCAGAAAGCATACGCTCTTTCAGACTTGTTGGAACCAAATGCGCTGATAGCTGTTTTACAATTATATTTTCTGTAAGCTCGAATGTATAAGCGGCTTCTTCTGTATCCCTTACAGAGATTCCAATGTAAAATCTGTAAATTCCTTTTTCCAGAATATAGGCTGACTTCTGAATTTTCCCGAGATCATCATAGGAAGCCATGTCCGCTTTTTCAAATGACAGATAAACTACCTGTGTTTCTCCAGGCTGAAGCAGACGGGTTTTTTCAAAAGCAGCAAGCCGGAGTGCCGGATTACCAAGAAGACCCTGTGGTCCGTTAAAGTAAAGCTGTACCACTTCTTTTCCTGCCATGTTCCCTGTATTGGTCACGTGAACTTCTGCAAAAATATGTTTTGAAGTTTCCCATACAGAATCTGTATGCACTCTGAAATCAGTATAGGAAAGCCCATATCCAAAGGGATATATAACCTTTTCCTTTGCACCTGGAATCGTCTCAAAATAACGGTATCCTACATAAATATCTTCTGTATAATTTACATAGTCACAGGATTCATGAAAATTTTCAGTTGATGGATAATCATCTAAGGAAGCTGCAAATGTATCAGTCAGCTTGCCAGACGGATTTCCTTTTCCCAGAAGAAGCTCTGCCATGGCCAGCCCTCCTTCCATTCCCCCCTGCCAGCCAAGAAGGGCGGCTGAAATCCGGTCATCATTTTTTATCCAGGAAACATCTACAATTCCACCGACATTCAGAACCACTGCAATACGGTTAAACCGTTCTTTCACCATGTTCAACATTGCCTTTTCATTCTCTGTCAGAAAATAATCTCCCTCTGGAAAGGCTTTCGCAATCAGTTTTGCCATGTAGTTATCTTCCAGCTCTTCCCTTGACATTTCGCTTAACTGACTATCAAGGCTGGAGCGATCCCAGCCTTCTGATGAAAAACGGCTTATTACAACAATTGCCACATCTGCAAATGCTTTTGCACCGTCAGCAAGTCCTTTTGGAAGTTCAGGTTCTATTGTCATACCTGGCATTGCACCTTGCCTATACTGTTCCTGAACATTTTCTCTGTAAAATTCTGCCAGGGGTTCATAAAGCATAACTGCATTTCCTTGCATTTTAAACCCATCATAAAGGTTATGCACGTAGGAAACCGCAACATCACCACTTCCTCCACCGCCTTTTACATAATCAAAACTTCCTTTCCCAAACAGTGCAAGTCTGGTTCCTTCTGCAAGAGGCAGAAGCTTTTTCTCATTTTTCAACAGCACCATACCTTCTTTTGCAGCTTCCTTTGAAAGTCTGATATGCTCCTTACATTCCGTCACACGTCTTTTTTCCTCTAATGGAAGATTGGGTTGAAATCCAACACGTGTCCATTTTCTCATTTTATGTATTCTCCTGTCATATTCATATATTTATTTCTGTAAGGCTTGAACGTTTTTACTCTTAATCTTCAATGGCAGCTTTTCTTGAAAAAATAGCATGAATAATTTCCGGATCAAATTTCGGCTGTCTGTCATACGTATACAGTCCGTTTTGTTCCTGTTCCACATCTGTAAGCTGCGTATAGCAAAGTGCAAACATGTTCTCATTATCCAGTAAAACATCTGTAAGCTCTTTCAGACGTTTCATGTATGCTTCCGGTGAATCCGGCGTATTTCCATATCCCCAGGCATCCTTGCTCAAAGACCAGCCAATGCCGCCATATTCGCTGACAAAGAAGGGAATTTTTCCATTATATGTCTGCCGTTCTTCAAATGCCGCACGGAAATCAAGCCTGTTTGATTTTCCAACCTCTTTGTAATGCTCTGCAAAAATCTCCGGATCCTGTTCATAATCATGCAAATCATAAATATCGGTGAGCACATGATAATTTCCGCTGGTGTCAATACAGGGCCGGGTTGGATCCGCTGCTTTCGTTGCCTTATAAACTGTGGCAAGAAGCTCATCAAACTGTTTTCTTCCTTTTTCATCCCAGGTTTCATTAAACGGACACCATCCAATAATCGCAGGATGGTTAAAATCACGGTCAATCTCTTCCAGCCACTCTGGAAGGATTCCGTAAATGCTGTCTGCATAAGAGTGATCCAGTCCCCAGTTGGGATACTCTCCCCAGACGATATACCCCAGCCTGTCACAGTGATACAGGAAACGCTCTTCAAATACTTTTTCATGAAGGCGGGCACCGTTAAATCCCATTGCCAGGGATCGTTTTATATCCTTTTCCAGTTCTTCATCAGAAGGTGCTGTGTAAATTCCATCCGGATAAAAGCCCTGATCCAGAATGAGACGCTGAAATACAGATTTTCCGTTGAGCAGAAACTTTTTGTCTGTAAGCTGTATGGAGCGCAGTCCAAAATAACTTGTCACCTGATCTTCTCCATAGCTTAAGGCAAGGTCATAAAGATCTCCCTTTCCAACCTGCCATAAATGCTTTTCTGCCAGCTTCACCACTGCCACTGCTGTTCCGCCATCTGAGCTCACTGTAGCCTCTCCCATTGCCTTTCCCTTGTAGGACGCTTTTACCGCAAAGGTTCCTGCTCCCTGAAGCTCTGCAAAAACAGTAATTGTTCCATTGTTTATGTCCCCATAATATTTTGTTTTTATAATGTGTGTGTCAGGAACAAATTCCAGCCATACGGTCTGCCAGATACCTGTTGTTCTGGTATAATAACAGCTGTAAGACTCATAATGGGTGCTCTGTTTTCCGGACGGAATCAAGTGGGAACGGGTGTCATCTTCCACATGAATTGTGATCACATTTTTTCCGGCAAAAAGATACCTTGTAATATCCACAGAGAAAGAAACATATCCCCCTTTATGAGTGCCACATTTCTGTCCGTTCACATATATTGTGGTAAAATAATCTGCCGCGCCGCAATGCAGAATCACAAGATTTGATAACTGGGCTTCTGTAATTTCAATTTCTCTCCGATACCATACAGAATTCATGAAATCCGTGTAGCCAATCCCGGACAGCTTACTTTCCGGGCAAAAAGGCACCTGGATTTTTTTTGAAAGGTCTGCTTCCGGCTTGTAAAGCTCCCGTGCTTCTCCACTTCCGCCATGATCAATTTCAAAATCCCAGCTTCCATTTAAATTCAACCAATTTTCACGCATAAACTGTGGTTTTGGATGTTCGGTTCTGTAAATCATCTTTTCTCTCCCTTTATTTTTTTTCAAATAGGCGTTTGCGGAACGCCACAAGCCGCATAAACACGGCATTTTTTTACTACCCCAAAAAACAAATAACCCCTCACTGGATACGGTATAATAGAGTTGTCGAGAAACTATAAACCATACACCAAGAAAGGAGTTATTCTAACATCTATGATACCATATAAACAGCTTTCTTTGGCAGATATTTTTACAGATTGCCAGGAAAAATTTTAAAATGACAAACCTGCGTTTTTATCCCTATTAGAAACCTCAGATACAGGCTATTTCTTTATGATCTCTACCTCAAAAGGTTTCAAAATTTCCTGTCTGGACACCGTTTCCCCCGTCAAAAGGTTTTGCATTCCTGCAAAACACTGAGGAACCACAGTCTCTTCCTTACTGAAATTTATTAGGAAATAAAAGGTATTTTCCTTGGTTTTCCGTACTGTCACTTCAAGGGATGTCCGCTCATCTACTAAGCTTTTGACTGCTGCTTCCTTAACTATGCAGCCCATCATCCTTGTAAACGCACAGTCCTCTGGCTGAGTCCCCCAATAATAAACAGTACCTTTTCCATAACTGTTTTTGGTGACAGCAGGTGTACCCGCATAAAAATTGCTGCTGTAATCAGCCATGCTCTCGGCCCCTTCCAGATGAATCAAGTCACATAGCATTGTGCTGGTAAACTCTGTACCATCTTTAAATTTTACAGAATTTTTCTGCTCTGGAGCCAATGCGTCAATCTCCTCCACCCAAATTCCAGCCAAGTCCCTGAGGGGTCCTGGATAGCCGCCAAGATATACATTGTCTGATTCACCTACGATACCGCTCATAAAGCCGGTCACTAATACACCACCTTTCTTTACGAAGGCTTCAAGCGCTTCCTTGACACCCTGATGAACCATATAAAGCACCGGCGCAACGATCAGCTTATATTTTGAAAAATCTGCATCCCTTGGGATCATGTCAACAGCTATGTTTTTTCATAAAAGAACTTATAATGCCTATGAATCTGATCCACATATTTTAAATCTTTATGGGGTCCGCTTGTAAATTCCAATGCCCAATAATTATCCCAGTCAAACAATATCCCGACATCAGCCGGATTTGCTGTCCCCAGGATCTGATCTCCCAGCTCTTCTAACTCTGTCCCTAGTTGTGTGACCTCACGGAACACCCTGGTATTATCTGTTCCTGCATGGGCAATGACTGCTCCATGGAATTTTTCACATCCGCCAACACTGCGGCGGAGCTGGAAAAATTGTATCGTATCCGCCCCATGTGCGATCGCCTGATAGCTCTGTGCCCTCATCTGCCCCGGTTTTTTCAATGAATTGTAAGGTTGCCAATTCTGCTGGCTTGGTGTCTGCTCCATCAGCATGAAGGGCTGCTGCTTTAAGCCCCGCATGAGGTCATGCTGCATCGCCGTCAGACTTACCGGCGTATCATAAGATGGATAGTTATCCCAGGATACGACGTCCATCTCCTTTGCCCATTTGAAATAATCCAGCTGCTTAAACGTTCCCATTAGATTTGTTGTAACCGGAGTCTTTTGATCCACGCTGCGGATAGCGTTCCGCTCCATCTTGAAATTTTCCAGCATACTATCCGAATTAAAACGGGCATAGTCAATGGAAATGCCGGCGAACGCTGTGCCGCTGCACCACTCGAGACCTTCGCCAAGAGCGTTTGGCAGCACAATTTCCTCCCAGTCATAGAGGGTGTGCCCCCAAAATTCTGTATTCCATGCCTCATTCAGTGCTTTCAGCGTCCCGTACTTTTTCCGAAGCCAGACACGGAAGGCTTTTTCGCAATTTTCACAGTAACACTCACCGCTATATTCATTATTTATGTGCCAGCACACCACACTGTCCAGATGTCCATACCTTTTTGCAAGCTTTTGAGCCAGTTTTGCCGCGTATCTCTGGTAAACAGGGCTATTTGGGCATGCATTTTGCCTCTGTCCAAACTTGTGGTGCCTTCCCGCATAGTCCGTCCTTGCCACCTCCGGATATTTCCGAAACATCCAGGCCGGCATTGCCGCGGTTGAAGTTGCAAGGACAATGTCTTTATGGTTTTTTCCCAGCATTTCAATGACCTTGTCCAGTTCCTCAAAATCATACCGTTCTTCTGACGGCTGGAGCTTTGCCCAGGAAAATACATTGACTGTTGCGCTGTTTATCCGAGCTTTATCGAAAAGTTCCATATCTTCTTTCCAGACTGCTTCCGGCCATTGGTTCGGGTTGTAATCCCCGCCATATAGGATATGCTTAAAATCTGCTTTCATATTTTTATTCCCTTCTTTTGTTTATTCTTTTAGGCGTTTGCGAAACGTCACAAGCCGCATAAACACGGCATTTTTTTATTACAAAAAAAACAAATAACCCCTCACTGGATACGGTATAATAGAATTGTCGAGGAACTATAAACCATACACCAAGAAAGGAGTTATTCTAACATCTATGATACCATATAAACAGCTTTCTTTAGCAGATATTTTTACAGATTGCCAGGAGAAATTTGAAAATAACAAACCTGCGTTTCTATCCCTATTAGAAACGCATATCGATATTGATGAGATTATTCCGATTTCATTTCAAAATCATTTTTATGCATCAGACTTAATCCTTGCTGGTATCGCGCAACTTATTACCATTGTTCTTGCAGACAGTATCAAACTTAGATACAAAATTGTAAACGAGCATTGCGAGTTTCGCAATTACCTATTTATTCTGTAAAAAGTGTACACCCCATATCACGAAATTCCGCTATTTTCTTTTCCAGCTTTGGAACAGGACAGTCAAGATACTCACTGATACAGTGAATGCACCAGAAAGTCTCAGCTCCCCGGTTAAATATCCTCTTATAAAGACCAATTTCATCATGACTCACTGGACGGTTGCACTTCACACAACATATGACGGAAGTATTTTTAGTATCTGTCATTTCCATATTCATCCTGTTTTCACTCTTTTTCCGGTAAGATCATCTCTGCAATTATAATCTTGCACTCATCTGGCAATACCTGTGTAGAAAAGGCATCCTGGTAAACACCAATGCTTTCCCCGGTAACTGCATTTGTAAATTTCATTTTTATTCCGGTTCCAGAGTGAATTCCAAGATCGCAAAAGGAAATTTCCATAGTATTCAAATAATCACTTTCGTATTCCAGATTAAAAAATGCAAGGGCAATTCTGTTTCCGGACAGAAGCTTTGCCAGAATATACCGCTTATCGCCCATATTGTCTACAAGAAATGCAGGGCGATACTCTTCATCCTGATTAATGGCAATCAGCCCTTTGTTTAAAAGAATGTCTTTATTAGTCTTGTCAATTTTTCGAAGATCTGCTCCCATGATCAAAGGAGAGCCAAGGAATGACCACATTGCAAAATGCTGAAGATACTGCTGGTCTGTACATCCATTAAGCCCTACATTGCCGCTTCCATGCATTCCTGTGATCAGCATATCCATATCGTTGTAGCAGTCCGGTGCATTTCCTTCAATATTCTCTACCTGGCTTTTAATAATATCTTTATAACTTTTCGGTACATCAAAAATATCACCTGTAGAGCGGTAGGTATGTGCCCCTCTTGACCGCATCCAGCCCGACGGATCATATTTTCCCCAGTTACAGGCTGCAAATAAAATATCCTTTCCCGAGCTTCGAAGAGCCATTGCCATAGTAAGATATGCATTTTTTGCATCTGCACAGACCGGAAAGTAGCAGAAATCATATTTCAGGTAATCCACGTCCCATTGGGCAAACTGCTTTGCATCTTCTGCTTCATGACCATAGCTTCCCGGGTATCCTGCACAGGTTTTCGTACCGGCGCAGGAGTACATGCCGAATTTCAAACCTTTGCCGTGGATATAATCTGCAAGAGCTTTCATTCCATGTGGAAACAGTTCCGGATCTGCCACTAATTTTCCATCCACACGCTCCTTCAGGGACCAGCAGTCATCTATGATCACATACTCATATCCAGCCTCCTTGTAGCCTTCTGCCACCATAGTATCTGCCATTTCCATGATCAACTGCTCATTTATATGAGCACCAAAAGTGTTCCAGGAATTCCACCCCATCGGTGGTTTCTGTGCCAATACTGCCATAGTTAAATCCTCCGTTCAATTTTTCCCATATCATCCTTTAACAGCTCCAAGCATAACCCCTTTTACAAAATATTTCTGCAGGAAAGGGTATACCAGCATAACAGGAATAACTGTAATAATCGTGGTTGCCATACGTACACTGTCTGCTGATAATGAAATAGCAGCTGCATTTCCAACCTGTCCGCTTCTCATACTGTCTGCCAGCATCTGTGCCTGATTGATGCAGTTATAAAGGATCAGCTGTACTGTCTGCAGGTTGGGATTCTGCACCAGAAGGTAGTTATCCTGCCAGGAATTCCAGGCTCCAACTGAGGCATACACTGCTACTGTCGCCAATATAGGTTTGCTCAGAGGCAGAATTATGCTCGTATAAATCTTGAAAAAGCCTGCTCCGTCAAGTTCCGCAGACTCCTGAAGAGACTGCGGAATCTGTTCTATAAATGTTTTGATCAGTATGACATAATATGCGTTTACAATTCCAGGAATAATATACAGCCAGAAAGTGTTGTTCAAATGGTATGCTTTCATGGTTATGTAATAGGGAACCAGACCGGCACTTAAATACATGGTAATAACTACAAACCTGTATACAAATTTTCTTCCAATCATATCTTTTTTCGTTACCAGATATGCAAACAGGGAGGAACCAAACAGACACAGGATTGTCTGGATGACTGTTCTGGCTCCTGAAATCAGGAAAGCATGTCCGAATCCTGATTTTTTCAGGATCATCTTATATGCATCCAATGTGAAGCCCTTTGGCAGGAAATAAATTCCCTCCAGGGATGCCCTTGTACTGTCAGACAGGGAATAAATAACCATGTAATAAAACGGATACACACAGAGAAATACTGCAATCAACAGAAAAAATACATTTAATACATGAAGAAATTTCTCCTGTGGTGATGTTTTAATTTTTGAACTTGTTTTTTTCATTCTTCTCACCTCCAGTTATACAATCGATTCGCCTCTGATTTTTTTCGACAATGCGTTTGCAGTAAATAATAATACAATTCCAAGTATTGACTTCAGCATTCCCAGGGTAATGGAATAGGAATAATCATTTATATAAAATCCAACCTTATATACATAATAATCAAGCACTTCAATTTTATCCGCTACCATAGGGTTGTAAAACATAAAATACTGGTCAAATCCGTTTGAAAGAATATTACTTACTGCAAGAAGGAACATTACCACATAGGTAGGCATGATCCCTGGAATTGTAATATGCAAAATAGACTGGATCTTATTGGCTCCGTCTACCTTTGCTGCATCATATAGTTCTGAATCAATTCCTGTAATCGCTGCAATATAGATAATTGCTGACCATCCGAAGCTTTTCCAGATTCCCAGAATCCACTGCAGAACCCAGGTGTGATCCACATCACCAAGAATTCCCATAACAGGCGGCTGAATGCCAATTTTCTGCATCAGAACACTTACAAATCCATTTACAGAAAAGAAAGCAAAAGCAACACCATAAACAATGATCCAGCTGATAAAGTTTGGCAGTGTGGTTGCTGTCTGAACAATTTTTTTAAATTTAGAATTTTTTATTTCATTGAACATAATTGCAAACACTACCGGAACAGGGGTTGCCAGCAGCCCCAGTGCGCTAAGCGCCAATGTATTTCTTAATACACGCAGTACCTCTGACCGTTCTGTAAACAACTTCTGGAAATTACCTAGTCCTACAAAAACCATGCTGCCAAAATCCAGAAATTTCTGTCCAATTTTGTAATCAAACACGGAATAAATCCATCCAACCAGCGGAACATAGGAAAATGCAAATACATAAATTAAAAATGGAACTGCCAGAAGCAAATATTTGATTCCACGTAATTTTTTTCTTCCAATCCTCTCTGCCAATGCAGTTTCTGACTTTTTCACGCTCATATAGCATACCTCCTTCTCTGCTAATAAGATAACGCAAAACGGAAGGTGTATTCCAGATACAACCTTCCGTTTTTTTGACATATCCTATTTAGTTAAAAGGTGGTGCTTTCACATTTAAAGAAATCTTACAAAAAATGGTAAAATCTTACGATTTTAAACAAGCCCCTGATGGAATTTCCCAAGGAATTCCTTCATTCTTACATGTTCTGATGAAAATACCTCTTCCGGGGTGCCTTCCACTGCGATCAGACCGTCATCCATAAAGATAATCCGGTCGGAGATGTCACGGGCAAAGCTCATCTCGTGGGTAACAATCACCATGGTGATATGCTCGGCTGCCAGGTCTTTGATTACTTTCAAGATTTCGCCAGTGAGCTCCGGATCCAAAGCAGATGTGGGCTCATCGAAGAAAAGAATATCCGGGTTCATGCAAAGGGCTCTGGCGATGGAAACTCGCTGCTGCTGTCCGCCGGAAAGCTGGTAGGGATAATAATTTTCCTTATCCGAAAGCCCCATTTTCTTAAGAAGCTCCCTTGCCTGCGCATAAACCTCTTTTTTATCTCTCTTTTGTACCTTAATTGGAGCGTCTGTAATATTTTTAATCACGGAAAAATGGGGAAAAAGGTTAAAATTCTGAAAAACCAATCCGATTTTTCCGTTTTTGATGATTTCGCCGCCGTCTGGTGTCTCCAGACCAGTGGCACAGCGAAGCAATGTAGACTTACCAGAGCCGGAGGGACCGATAATACTAAGAACCTCGCCCTTGTCTACTTCCAGGGAAATGTCACGGAGAACGTCCAGGGCTCCGAAACTTTTCTTTATGTGTTTCATTTCAAATAATTTCATATAGTGACTCCTTCTGGTTACCCGCACACAGTTTTACAATGTATATTCACTGCAGGTTGATGATAAATTATTAGCGGTAATAGTTCAGTTTTTTCTCTACTTTATCCATAATCACTGCTACCAGCAGGTTAAATACATAATAAAATACAGCCGCTACCACAAACGGCACCATCGTGGTCTGAGAGCTGGCAATCTGTTTCGCCAAAGTGAACATTTCAGCTACCGCTACAACAAACGCCAATGAAGTATCCTTTACCAGAGTGATTACTTCGTTGGTAATAGATGGCAAAATCCGTTTAAATACCTGGGGAAGAATGATGCGGAAGAAGGTCTGTGCTTTTGAGTAGCCAAGGATTCTGGCTGCTTCATACTGACCTACTGGCATGGATTCAATTCCACCACGGTAGATTTCTGCAAAATAAGCGGCATAATTAATTGCAAAAGCAATAAATACAGCGATCAGGCTGTAACCCATGGAAATTCGGATTCCAAAAATAAAATATGGTCCGAAATATACTACCATCAGCTGCAGCATAAGAGGTGTTCCGCGCATAATGGAGATATAAGCAGAAATGATCCATCTGATTATCTTTATTTTGGACATTTTCCCCCAGCAGACCAGAAGGCCAAGTGGCAGGGAAAATATAAGGGTTACAAAGAAAATTTCCGTAGTTACGGTCATTCCCTTTGCAAGCTGGCTTAACATTACACTAAAACTCATAGTTACTGTGTTCCTCCTGTTGATACTTGTGTTCTAAGGGATCGCATTTCACGTTTCATTTCATTCCATAATTCATATTATGATATGAGTGTCAAAAGGTCTTTTGACACTCATTTGATACCCGGATTGCTACGCAGCTACGCTGCTCCCGCAATCCTCCAAATATTCGAAATCCGCTGATTTACTGCGTAAATCGCTACTTTCTCATATTTGGCGTGTCCCAAGTTCAAAAGCCTTATCGTGCAATCACGAACAGCTTTTTGACCTTTTGACACTGGTATCATATTATGCGAATCAAGCTCCTACTTTGGGAGCAGACCCCTTCTCGCTAAGAAAAGAGGGTGCGCCAGGTACCCTCTTTTTTGCGTATATTCGTGTTTATAGTCTATGTGAATTATTCAGCCTCATCCTCAGCAGTATCTGCGTCAGCTGCCTCATCAGAATCTGCATTTTCTTCTGCCGCATCTGTACTCTCTTCTGTCTTATCTGCTTCTTCATCTCCCAGGCAAAGCATGTCAGCTACACCATACTGCTCAGCCAGTTTATCAATCTCGCCCTCATCATACAGCTTCATAACCTCAGCCCATACGGTATCGCGAAGCTCCTCGTTTCCTTTGGCAAAGCCAATACCGTACTGTTCGCTCTGAATCGGCTCGTCAAGGATCTTATATTTACCCTCTTCTCTCTGAGCCAGCTGATATTTGGCAACTCCGATATCAACAGCAACAGCATCAGCTGCGCCAGAATCAATATTCATAAATGCGGTATTGTAATCCGGATTCTCTGTAAGGGATGCAAAACTGTCTGTCAGTTCTTTGTTATCCTCGCTGTTCAAAGCATCAAGTGCTGCAGATGCAGCCTGTACTACAACATTCTTCCCTGCCAGATCTGCCAGTGTCTCAATTCCGGAATCGGAAGCGACTACCATAACCTGCTCGTTATTCAGATATGGATCAGACCATGTATAATCATCCTCACGTCCATTGATGGTAAAGCCATTCCAGATACAGTCAATATTTCCGGAATTCAGCTCCATATCCTTGGAATCCCAGTTAATTGGTTTCTTTACAAGCTCCCATCCAAGATTATCACATACCTTCTGTGCCACATCCAGGTCAAAACCAACATATTCGCCACTTTCATCCATATAACCAAAAGGCGGATACTCTGCATCAAATCCAACAGTCAGTGTCTTGCTGTCGGCATCTGCATAAACAGTCACACCAGAGCAGATACCTGCTGCCACCAAGGCACTCATCATAATCGCCAGCATTCTTTTTTTCATAATATCTATCCTCCTGAAATCTAATTCTCATTATTTTAGTGCGTTTTCACTCTACCATGTTAAAGCATGGTTGTATGGTAGCATACGAAAGTAATTCTGTCAATATAGTTTTTTAGAAAAAGCACAGGTTCATCACGAACCTGTGCTCCTATGATACTCTCCAGTCAGCTTCTCCAGCATTTCATCCGCCTTCCCTGGTCTTATGCTGACCTCCTTTTTCTGCGCAAACTCATCCAGTGCCTTTTTTAAAGTATCCTTCACTTCATCCGATACATTCAGCTCCTTCAGCCTGTTCTCATACTCCTGCGGCTTCTTCACGCTGCGATAAGCAAGCAGATAGCAAACCAGCTCCTTAGGATCGCTCTGGGTAAGAAACGCCTCCCAGAAACACTCCATTGCTTTCTCCATCTGAAAAAGATAGCTGTACGCACATCCAAGGTTATGCCACACACTCATGGTCAGTCCCGGTCTTATCTGCTCCAGCCCTTCTTTTTTCAGAAGCTGCTGATACACCTTGATGGCACTTACATACATCTTATTCGCTACCAGGGCATCCCCTTTTCTCTTTTTTCGAAGAAGAGGTGCCTCCTGATCCAGCTTGGCAAGCTTTACATTCAATGCCTTCAGCTCATCGTAAGTAAGATAATTGATCTCCTTAAATACCGGATAAAGTACATCCTCCGCACTGGCAAATTTACCAAGATGAGGACGTAGCTTGGCTGCCAGCCTTGGCAGATCCAGTTCCTCGCTGATCCAGATACAGAGATTTTCATTTATAACAGAAGAATCCACCAGATAAAGATTGTGGTACAGAAAGTAGCAAAGCTCCTCCAGTGAGTAAATATTGGTATTGATACTCTCCACAAAAAACGGCTTGTCCGCCTTTTTTGTCTGACATAAAATATAACCGCTCATTTCCAGCCTCCTTTACCACTCTACCAGTTCGTCCCAGACCTTGCCGCTGGAAGGGAACATTTCTCCAAATCCAAGATCTTTTACAACAACGCGGCATTTCTTCTGTGACACATATGCAAGGGCCAGAGACAGTCTTGTAGTCTTATTGGGACGCTCAGGAAGTCCGGGCAGTCCCATAATTACTTTCTTCTTGTGCTTCTCGCCGAAGGTTCCAGCAACAAAAACGAGCTCTGTTATATCATCCAGGATCAGCTCACAGCCAGCTTTACACTCATACCAGTTCTTACCAGCCTCAATAAGCGGGTAATATGCCGGTGCACCCATCACCCGCATTTCCATTCCCACATCTTTCAGCACAAGAGCAGGACTCATATAACGGTACCCCTTCAGGATCTTATCCTCAAGGCGCTCCTTTCCAGCTGCACATGCACCTTTTGCAAAAAGGTTATTTCCATAATAAACCTTTCTTCGCTGCATGCAAAGGCTTCCAATGGATATTTTCGCCCAATCCGGGCTGAATCCATATCCTGTGATCTGAATGCTGGAAAAAAGACCGGTTCCAAGAGTCTCCTTAATAAAATCACGGAAAGCCTCATCTCTGGCTTCCACGGCCTTCTCTCCCTCTTCCTCAGGGGCTGTAAGAGATGGGAGGACCGTCTTCTTCGGCTCCTCAAGGCGTACCAGCACCGGCCTTGTGCTGCTGTCCATAGTCAGCTGCTGAAACTTCACTTCATCCTGGTGAAAAGAATACCAGCCGATACTCCGGTTCCAGGTCTCTCTTTTCTGGGTAAGGGAATAATAATAAAAGCTCTCTCCATGGTCTATCAGCATGTACTGATTCTTCGAAAAACCAATGGCCTGGCAGGCTTTTTCCATATTTTTCACCTGGGGGTCCTCAAGCTCAGGACTTGTGATCACCAGACATTTTGTATTTTTTACAAGATCTGCAACTCCCAGAAATTTCAGCATCCCCTCCAGGAAAACCTGAAGCAGCTCCCATGGCTCCACCTGTTCTCCCAGAATCTGCACACTGTCTTCTTTCTTACAGATTCCATACAGGTCATCTACCATCTGTCCCCCTTTTTCCCGGGCAAAATAAACTGCCTCAAGACCAATGGTGTACTCTTTATGCTCTCCGCGCCTGCAAATACAGGTAGGTGCTTCAAACTCCTGGGCACCAACTTTCATGGACACAGAGCAGGGCTCCTCCCCTTTCCGGTCATAATAGCAGATCTGGGAATAATCTTTTCCAAAATCAATTCCTATGATCAAATCACGAATTTCATTCATATATTCAGTCCTCTTCTGTAATGACAAACATTTCTTTTACATACTGTTCCTGGCGGAAATACTGCTTCAGTCCCTGTTTCACCTCATGATGCTTATCCAGTTTCCGCGCAGACAAAATCTGATTAATCATCTGGTACTTGCTGAATGGTGTACCTTCCACCTTACTCATTCCAAGTACCCGCTCTGGCGTTCTTTTGGTCTGTCCATTACATTCCTCTGAAAAATAATAATGCAAAGTTTCCCCGTAAAACATGGTAAACGGCTTGGTAAAAATACCCTCATATACATTCTTAAGAGGCTCTGTCTTATATTCCAGCGCACGTCCAAGTCCGGTATCCAAAGCATATACAAGGGTTACCTTCGCCTCCGGGCTGGTGTGATATTCCACACATGTTTTATCATCCATCTGATACAGGCTCAGAATTTCCGGTGGAAGTCTGTGGAAGAAAGAAAATACCATTTCTTTGTCCATGCACATTTTCAGAAGCTCTTTTTCTATGGAAAGAAGAGCCTCTTTTCTGCTCTTTTCCCTGGAAAGCTCTTTAAACAAAGCCAGATAGCAGACTTCATTTACCATCCATTTCTGCATATATGCATTCAACAGACAGTTTTTCACAAAAGGACTCATGGTGTATTCTTTTACAAAAATGCCATAGGAAACATGGGTCAGATATCCGCTTACGATCCACTCCCTTCCGGAATGGCGAATGTAGGATTCCAGAACATGCTCTCCCTCCTTGCGGTAATCCGTGGTAAACATAAGAAGCTGAAGGATTTTTTCCTCCAGATCATAGGTATCCATTTCAAATCCCACAGCACTTTTCCAGATGGAAAACATTTCATCCACAGGTCCAAAACGATATTTCATAAGATATGTGAGGATCACCTCATCATAAAATCCATTTCTGTAAACATCAGATGCCAAAGCCAGAAGTTCCTCATCTTCCAGCATGTCGCAGCGCACGATCATGCGGCTCACCAGTTTCAGAAGGCTTCGCATGTCCACGCCCTCATAGCCGAATTCCTCCACAATGGCCTGTGCCTGGGAAAAAAGGCCGCGGCTTATAAGGACCACCAGAAGCTTCTGCCTGTCCACACGGGCGTATTCCCGGTAATCCATCTGCTTTAAATACTGATCCAGATCTTCGCCAAATACATGCTCTGCATAATAATCCAGAATCCTGCGACGTACCTTCTGCTTATACTCCATGCAAAAAGCATCGGATTTTACCAGTCTCTGAAAAATATCCAGATTATCTTTGTCCAGTTCATGGCTTTCACAATAATGAAGAAGCACACCTGGCTCGTCCACGCCAAGGGCAAGAACTTTTCTCACTGCCCCATCCTCATCCATGGTCTTCTTCAAACTGTAATCTACAGTAGCACTGTATCTGCGCTGCTTGTCATCCTGAAAAAGAATAGCAGCATCTTCTGTATAAATTCTTGGATAAGCTACGCCCTGAACACAGGTATAAGTCTCCTCTGATTCCATCTGACTGTGACGCACGATCACATAGCGGACTTTTTTATCATCAAAATAAAGCCGGTGGGTAAACATTTTCTGCGCAATGGAATCTGCCGCCTCTTTTGTGCGAGGCTCCATCAGAAACTCCTGATATAAGACGGCATAGCTCTCATTCATTTTTCCCTCAGCCAGTTTTTTCCTGGCGAAATCCCGCATACCTGACATATAACGCTGGTATGCTGCCGGCTCTTTTTCCTTATTTGCAATAATACAGGAATAGATAAATGCCCGCTTGGAATCTCCAAGAGAATCGCTGTTGTAAGTAAAATACATGAGAAGAGCCTTTGGAAGCTCAATCCGTCTGGAAGTATCCATAGTCTCCACATAATACTCATAAAGTCTTGTAAGACGCAGCCCATTCTCCACTGCCAGGGAAAACCAGCGGAAATATTCGGTCTTTCTTGGGTTTCCCTTCATCACATATTTGCAGATGGCTTCCAGGGTATCCTCCGAAGAATACTGATCATAGCCCTTTGCCAATGCCTGATAAATACTTTCGTTATAATCTTTCTCATATCCGGAAAGATATGCAAGGCGCATTACCAGTTCCTCTGTAAGAAGGTTTCTTCTTGCCGCGAAACGAAATACCTGTCCCCAGAAGCTGTTCAGCCTGTGAAGAAGAGTCATGTCCTTGCAGATGATCTTCCATGCTTCCAGATAGAGGAACGGACTCCTGCAGCCCTTGCCAAACTGCTCTTCCAGCACAAATAATGCCTTGGACGGAGTCTCCTTGTATGCAGGATCCAGCTTCAGCAGAATCCATAAAAGCGGAAAACTGTCACTTTTCTGCATGTAAAAATTGCGTATTCTGGACAGGGCGTGAACCTTGTCCTTATATAAACCGGTAAGCGTGCACAGATACAGATAAATTCCAGCAAACTCCAGATCATCTCTTGTATAGGATTTATCCTGATAGCTTTCCAGAAGAGCTCTTGCTTCCTCATGATGGTTCTCCATGTAAAGAAGAAAGGCCTCATACATCTGGTATTCCGGATAATCACATCCGGACTGGTGAAGCTGGTTCAGAATATAGTGGCTGCTTGCACTCCAGGTGGAAAAATCCATCCAGCTGTTGACACATGGATTCTCCTTTCCCGCAAGACAGCTTGCCACAGCAGTCTCATAGCACAGGTAGGCCAGACAGTCTTTTTGAAGATCCAGTTTACTCTTCTCCTGAGTCAGGCGGATATCTACATCCAGTTTACCACTTGTGGATGCAACAACGGTATAAGTAATCTCCTGATAAGGGCTTTTTACTATAATTTTGCCAAACTGATTGCCTTGTCTTAATTTCTCCTTGTGCACCAGATATTCCACTTCATAATGGCTTCCAATAAAATCTTCGTCTGTTACCACCTTGCGGGGAACTTCCAGAAAATCTCCAACAGCTTCCACATCAAGGCGCAGATGTCCCCATCCGCTTCTCTGAATGTAAAAAGATTCTTTCAAAGAGTCTTTCAGCTCATAGTATTCTTTGCCCACCTCTCTGGCACTTATGGTTACTTTTTCCTTCTTGCCTGCGGCAATGAGAAATTCTTCCAAATGCTGATACGTCACCGGTTGTCTGGACAGACCATAATAAAGTGTCTGGATCTTTTGATCCTCATTTTCCAGAATTCTGACGAAGCTGGCGTCTTTAAAAATACGGAATGCCTCTTTAAAATCATCCCGTGCAACTTTTACAAATTCATCCAGATTCCCTACCACACCTGAAAAACTGCGAATTTCCTCTTTCTCGATCTCAATTTCAAAAGGAAGACGGGCCTCTCCAATATTTGTAGTAAAACACAGCCATCCCTTCAGATTTTCTCCGGGGGCAAGTCCTACCGTATCAATTCCAAGCGGGAGGCGCACAGTAGTTCCGGAAATATGGTCCATTCCCGGCACCACCCGGCGGCTGGAAGAAGTAACATAACCGCGGATCTTCTGATTATCCTCTGTTCCAACGTACACTTCCCCTCTCTTCGTCTCCCCTGCTTTCATGGTCAGGGAAATCTTCTCCTTGGAAAAAAGGAGCTGGGGCTGTTCATATTCAAACTTTCCGTTTAAAAGCTGTTCGATCTTTTTTTTCAAAATCATTCACCTTACGTCTTTCGTGTTCTTGTTACTGTCCACAACCTTCACAGCAACACGCTTCTCAGAACATTGCCGTTGAACAGTAATCCTGTTACTCGCTGTCACTGCCTCTTTCGAACCAGAGCCTTTTTCAAACACGCTCCAGGCAGTTACTCTGACATTATTATAATGATTTTCACCCTTTATTTCAATGTAAAATATAAAAAGAATCCTGCCGCGATTTTTTCCGCAGTAAAAAAAGGCAGCCAGGCACTTAAAGCCTGTATTTTTCATAGACTATATAGAAATCCCCTTTGAGGTAGCGATTTGAAGACATTTTTAAAACCTTTGACAATGGCCGAGGAACAGTATTATCTTCAGCAGTACCAAAGGGGCGATATGGAAGCAAAAAATATTCTCATAGAACGTAATCTGCGGCTTGTTGCCCATGTAGTAAAAAAATATCAGGGAACAGATGTAGAACTGGACGATCTGATTTCCATTGGCACCATTGGATTGATGAAAGCCATCTCCACATTTGATTCCACAAAAACAGCCCGGCTGTCCACATATGCAGGAAAGTGTATCAACAATGAACTGCTTATGTTATTCCGATCCCGCAAGAAGCATTCCCGGGAAATCTCGCTGTATGAACCCATTGGTACAGACAAAGAAGGCAATGAGATCAGTCTTCTGGATGTAATGGAAGGACCGGCAGTGGACGTTGTGGAAGAGTATTCCACCAGAGAAGATATCCGTCATGTACTGGATTCCATGAAGTCTGTACTGTCTTCCAAAGAATATGAGGTGATCTGCTGCCGTTTCGGTCTCTTTGGGCAAAAGGAACAGACGCAGCGGGAAATCGCCAGGCACCTTCACATCAGCCGCTCCTATGTATCCAGAATTGAAAAAAACGCCCTGCAAAAATTGCGGACGCTTTTTCCTGAAAACGGGTAAAACACGCTCTGCGAGTTTTACCTCTATGATTATTTGTTACTGTTCATTCCGTGACCAGTAACGATTATTTTTCTGAATTACTCTCAGACTTATGCTTCACTACGGCGGAGGATATCATAAACCTCTGCCTCACCGCCAAGATCTACAAACAGCTTCTGCTGCGGATGGGGAGCGCTTTCTACGGAATTGCCCTCCTCATCATAGATAGCTTTTACAGGAACCAGAAGATTGGTTCCATCCGGTTTCATGATCTCGATCATCTCTCCTACTGTAAACTTGTTTCTCTGTGTAATCTGCACATAGCCTCTCTCATCTACAGCTTCTGCAAATCCCAGATACGTATACCCCTTCTCATAGGTATTATTGTCATAGATCTGTGCTTCCTCGCTTGGTTTGCCATAAAAGAAGCCAGTTGTAAATTTACGGTAAGTGCAGCCTGCGATCTGCTCCTGATACCAGGACATGTTTGCCTGATATTTGGCCGGATCTTCCAGATAATCATCAATAGCCTTGCGGTAAGTACGTGCGACAGTTGCTACATAAAGAGCTGTCTTCATACGACCCTCGATCTTCAAACTGTCGATTCCGCTTGTGAGAATGTCATCCATGTGCTCGATCATGCAAAGATCCTTGGAATTGAAAATGTAAGTACCACGCTCATTCTCATAAACCGGCATATACTCTCCGGGTCTCGACTCTTCCACAATGGAATATTTCCAACGGCACGGATGTGTGCAGGATCCCTGATTGGCATCTCTTCCTACCAGGAAATTGCTGAGAAGACAGCGTCCGGAATAGGAAATACACATCGCTCCGTGAATGAAAGTCTCAATCTCCATATCATCTGGAATATTGGCACGGATCTGGCGAATCTCTTCTAAAGAAAGCTCACGGGCAGTTACCACACGCTTCGCTCCAAGCTTGTACCAAAAGCGATAGGTTTCGTAATTAGTGTTATTTGCCTGGGTACTGATATGACGCTCAATCTCCGGACAGATTTCCTTGGCATAGGTAAAAATACCAGGATCAGCGATGATCAAGGCGTCCGGTTTTAATTCCTTAAGCTCTTTCAAGTACTCTCTTACACCAGCCAGATCATAGTTATGCGCAAGAATATTCACTGTCACATAGACTTTTACACCATGCTCATGGGCAAATGCAATTCCCTGCGCCATCTCTTCTTTTGAAAAATTGCGGGCCTTGGCACGAAGCCCAAAAGCCTCTCCTCCGATATAAATAGCGTCTGCTCCGAAAACCGTGGCAATCTTCAGAACCTCAAGACTGCTTGCCGGAACTAATAATTCTGGTTTACGCATATGACTCCTCTTTCTTTACACTGATGGAGGCTCCGTCTCCTAACGGAAGGATGGAGGTCTCCAGCAGCGGATTGTGCTTCAGTTCATAGAGATACTGACGCATACGCTTATAAATGGTACGATTGCGTCTCTCTACAAGATAATGGGATTCGATAATGTCACCTTCCTGAAGAACATTATCAGAAACAAGAACGCTGCCCTTATGCATTAATTGAAGCACATCCGGCAGCCAGTTCATATACTGCCCCTTGGCAGCATCCATAAAAATAAGATCATAAGTTCCAGTAAGTTCTTTCAGGATCTCTCCTGCATCCCCGGTAAGGAACTCTATCTGGGATTCCCGTCCTGCCTTTCTGAAATTCTCTCTGGCAATAGGGATCCTTTTTTCATAATTCTCAATTGTTGTTATTTTCAGATTCTCAGGTCCATATTCGCACATCAGCAGAGTGGAAAAACCTACTGCCGTTCCGACCTCCAGTATTTTCATCGGCCGGGTTGCTGCAAGAAACATTTTCAGAAAGCTCTGCATTTCCTTGCGGATAATGGGAACCCTTCCTGCAAGTGCTTCTTTTTCCAGTTCTTCCAGAAAAGGAGTATTCCCCATATCAAGAGAATTGATGTAAGTGCGCATTCTCTCCTCTACGATCACTGTCCGGACTCTCCTTCCCCTGCAGTTCCATCAGCTGCCTGAGTATCTGCTGTACCATCTGCACTCTGGGTATCAGCTGTATCAGTTCCTGCATCTGTAGTCTGAGTATCTGTCTGGGCCGCTGTATCAGCTGCTGTGGCACTATCCTGCGTAACACCAGTCTGCTCCTCATCACCAGCAAGAATACCCATAATACGTGTAGGAGTGTAAGCTGTACTTAACAGATAAGTTCCAGCCTGCATCTGTCCCTTATATGTAGAAAGTTTCTCCTGTGCAAAGAACACCAGACTGTCATCAATCAGCCCCTTGCTTTTCAGGATCTTGGCTACATCATAAGTGGATGAGCCTTCCGGAATCACAACTGTCACTTCCTGACCTGCTCCCGGACTGACTGCCTGCTGGTTAAAAACATTGTAGCCAAACTGATAGGCCGACTTGCCGATCCAGAAAATCAGCACTGCAACACAGACGTAAAAAGCAGTACGGAAAATTCCACCAGCTACAAAAAGCCCTGCCTTTCCCACCTGATCTCTTGTATTACCCATGTTTCCTCCTTATAACTCAGGAATGTCCAGATCGATTCCCTCTGTAAGTGTCCTGCATATCTTCTGCATAAATTTACAAAGAGCAAGCTCCGCATCAAGAAATGCGTTTACAAGGGGATCTCTGCGCAGCTCCCTGGATTCTCTGTTGAGCTGCTCCGTTCCCCGGAACAGCTCATCTCTGTTTGCTTCATTCTGTAGTCTGAAATTGTTTCCTCTGAATGCATTCACACGGTCCATAAGCTCCGGGTTCTCCTTCAGAAGATCTCTGTATTTCTCAAATTCCTGATATTCTTCACTGTTCTGTACAGCTGCAAGAAGTGCATCTATACAGTCTTTTATCTCGTTCATCGCGCCTCTGCTTATGCCTCCATAATGATTGGAAGGATCATCGGACTTCTCTTGGTACGTTTCCATACGTAGTCGCTGAGTGCATCCTTCACTGCTGCCTTAATCTTACTCCAGTCTGTGATACCTTTATCCAGACATCCGTCAAGAGCCAGCTCCACCACTTCTCTTGCATGATCCATAAGGTCTTCTGACTCTCTTACATACACAAAACCTCTGGAAACAATATCCGGTCCTGCCAGTACCACATTGCTGTGTCTCTCTAATGTCATGACAACAATCATAATACCATCTTCGGAAAGATGCTGTCTGTCGCGAAGTACAATATTACCAACATCTCCGACTCCAAGACCGTCTACAAGAATTGCACCTGTGTGTACGGAACCAGTAACAGCCGCACTATTCTCATCAATCTCCAGAACATTTCCGGATTTCAGAATAAAAATATTGTCCTTGGAATATCCAAGTTCCTCTGCAACAAGCTTCTGGGCAGTCAGATGACGATATTCACCATGTACCGGAATTGCATATTTCGGCTTCACAAGGGAGTAGATCAGCTTAATCTCCTCCTGGCAGGCATGTCCGGATACATGTGCATCCTGGAAAATAACCTTTGCACCTTTCATGGAAAGCTCGTTGATAACCTTGGATACAGCCTTCTCATTACCTGGAATCGGATGAGAGCTGAAAATAATTGCATCATTAGGTTTAATGGTAATCTTCTTGTGGATATTAGCAGCCATACGGGAAAGAGCAGCCATGGACTCGCCCTGACTTCCTGTAGTGATCAGAACAAGCTGCTCATCCGGATAGTTCTTTACCTGGTCGATCTCGATCAGAGTCTGGTCAGGAACACGCAGATAGCCAAGTTCTGCGGCAGTGGTAATAACATTTACCATACTGCGGCCTTCTACTGCCACTTTACGTCCAAATCGGTATGCAGTATTGATGATCTGCTGTACACGGTCTACATTGGAAGCAAACGTTGCAATAATGATTCTTGCAGTCTTATATTCATTAAAAAGATTGTCAAAAACATGACCAACTGTACGCTCAGACATGGTAAAGCCCGGACGTTCCGCATTTGTAGAATCGCACATAAGGGCAAGAACGCCTTTCCGTCCGATTTCCGCAAATCTCTGCAGATCAATGGCATCCCCAAATACAGGGGTATAGTCCACCTTGAAGTCACCTGTGTGCACCACGATTCCCACAGGAGAATAAATAGCCAGTGCAGATGCATCCTGGATACTATGGTTCGTCTTAATAAATTCAATAGCAAAATCACCAAGATTGATCACCTGACCGTGTTTTACTTCTTTTAACTTGGTAGTCTTAGTCAGATTATGCTCTTTCAGCTTGTTGCTGATCAGCGCAAGAGTCAGTTTGGTGGAGTAGATCGGTGCATTTACTTCCTTCAGTACATATGGAAGCGCACCAATATGATCCTCATGACCATGGGTGATCACAAATCCTTTCACCTTGGAAATATTCTCTTTCAGGTAGGTAATATCCGGAATTACAAGATCGATTCCCGGCATGTCATCTTCCGGAAAAGCGAGTCCGCAATCTACTACTACTATACTATCTTCATACTCAAAAGCTGTAATATTCATTCCAATCTGCTCCAGACCACCAAGTGGAATGATCTTCAGCTTGGATCCACTGTTATTTTTGCGTGGTCGCTTTAAGGCAGGCTTGCCCTGACTGCGGAACTGAGGTTTATAATTTCCCTTGACCGGCTTATCCTGTCCTTGTTTCTGACCATCTTTTCCGTCCTTTTTCGGCTGTGCCTTATATCTGTAATTTTTATGTCTGAAATTTGGTTTTCTTGTTCCGTTTCCGACTGCCGGAGTCCTTTGTCCGTTGTTGTTCATTTCATTTTCCGTCTTCAATCAATCTATCCTCCATTTTGCGCACTTTATCCTCCAAACTCACGCTACCAGGATAAAGCGACTTTATTTTGTTTCGGCTGGTAACTGTTCAGTAACTTCACAATTACACGCTTCACGATGCACAAAAAAACATGCAAAGCATGATTTCGCATCACTGTTCACGATCTGCCCAGCAAATTATTACATTTCAAGATCTACGTCGTCCAACATCTGTTCAAATACTTTGGAAATTGCCATCAGTTCTTCATCATCTTCTACCATCTCATAGCTGGCTTCTTCGCTTCCCTCTTCTGAAACATCTTTCATAATATAGGCGTTCGCCTCGTCATCCTGTGAATCGGAAACCAGAAGATAAGTGATTCCTGCAACTGTAGTCTGTTCTTCCACAAAAAATTCTATAATCCCATCCTCGGATTGAAATTTAATTTTCTCCATTATTCTCATCCTTATTCATATTCATTCGGTCTAAGTATCCTTGTAAGATCAAAACCGCAGCCATCTGATCGAGAAACTGCTTCCTGTTCTCACGTCTGACACCGGTCTCCATTAAAGTACGCTCCGCTTCTGCCGTAGTCAGCCGTTCATCCCACATTACAACAGGCAGGCCAGTCCTCTTTTCCAGTTTTTCCTTAAACTCAAGAGATTTCACAGCCCGCTCGCCCACAGTATTATTCATGTTCTTCGGATATCCAAGTACAATACGCTCTACCTGATATTCCGAAATCAGTTCTTCAATCCGTGCCATCGTCTGGCGAAGCTTATTCTCCTGCTTGCGCCAGACAGTCTCCACACCCTGTGCGGTAAGTCCCAGTGGATCACTGACGGCAACGCCCACCGTCTTGGAACCGTAGTCTAATCCCATTAATCTCATAATCAGTATTCCCAGGATCTGTTCTTAATATACTCGGTCAGCAATTCCTCAACAAGTTCATCACGCTCAACCTTCATGATCATGCTTCTGGCACCCTTATGACTGGTGATATAAGTCGGATCACCGGACATAATATAGCCTACGATCTGATTCACAGGATTATAGCCTTTTTCTTCCATTGCGTTGTAAACCAGGTCCAGGATTTCTTTTACTTCAAGCTCCTGATCTGGTTTTGTTCTGAAATATTGTGTACTTCCCAGATTATTTTCTGCCATTTTTCTCACGTCCTTACGATTATTTCTTTTTTATTTTAATATAATTACGTGTAAATTACAATCCTAATTTTGCATTGCCTGTCATTTCCGCAATTGTGTGGTTACCGGTCACGACCTGCCCAGTAACCCGCTTCGCGATGCACAGAAATCATGCATTCGCATGATTTCGCGCTGAGATTCTCGGGTTTTCTGTGAACTTTGTTCACAAAAAACACCTCGCGGAACGTTACCAGTGAACAGTAATAATTATGTTACTGGTCACGCCCCTACAAAACCTGTACTTCTTCTCCCTGCAAAATATGTGGCTGCAAAGCTTCTTCCACTTTCACCGCCAGAATATCATTTACACCGTATTCCTCCGTTTTCAGCACCGCCACTTTCACATATTCTCTGGAATGTCCCAGATAATATGCTTTTCCATCAATCTCCACTTCCTCCTCCAGAAGTACCTCCAGAGTCTTTCCAAGAAGAGAAGTCTCATATTCTGCTGCACGCTTCTGGTGCAGCTCCAGCATTTTGTCACTTCTCACAGCTTTTTCTGCCTCTGTCAGCTGACCGGACATAGCCGCAGCCTTAGTTCCATGGCGACGGGAATATTTAAAAATATGGGTTTCATAAAAATGAATATCTTTCACAAAATCATAGGAAGCCTGAAAATCCTCTTCTGTTTCCATTGGAAAACCAACGATCACATCTGTTGTCAGCGCTGGATTTCCGAAATATTTGCGAAGAAGTTCACATCTTGCTTTATACTCCGCACTTCTATATCGTCTGTTCATTCTCTCAAGAGTCGTATCGCACCCACTCTGCAGGGAAAGATGAAAATGGGGGCAGACTTTTGGCATAGAAGACAGCTCTTTTGCAAATTCCTCTGTGACGATTCCCGGTTCCAGGGAGCCAAGGCGGATTCTCTGAATTCCTTCCACTTCATTTACTGCCTGAATAAGAGAAAGCAAAGTTTCTTTTTTGTCCTTAGGAAAATCCACTCCATAGGAGCTGAGATGAATTCCTGTGAGCACCACTTCTTTGTAGCCGGCTTTGGCCAGCTTGTGCACTTCATTTAAAATATTTTCTTTTTCCCTGCTTCGCACGCGGCCTCTTGCATAGGGAATGATACAATAGGTGCAAAACTGGTTGCAGCCATCCTGCACCTTAATATAAGCACGTACATGCTCAGCTGTGCGGCTGATTTCCAGTTCTTCATATTCCTTTGTCTGATTAATCTTAATAATATGAGCCTGACGCTGGTGTTCCTTTTCAAAATCAGCCAGAACTTCCACAATATTTTTCTTCTGGTTATTTCCAAGTACCAGATCCACTGCTTCGTCCTTTTCCAGTTTTCCCTCGTCAGTCTGTACATAACATCCTGTTGCTACTACCACCGCATCTGGGTTCATCTTTTTCGCCTTGTGAAGCATCTGACGAGACTTACGGTCTGCAATATTTGTTACTGTACAGGTATTTATTACGTAAACATCAGCACCTGGTTCAAAAGGTACGATTTCATACCCTGCCTGTTCCAGAAGCTGCTGCATAGCTTCCAGCTCATAAGAGTTTACTTTACATCCAAGATTGTGTAATGCAACCTTTTTTTTCATTCTTTCCTCCAAAACTAGTACCGTCCACACCATGCAGGATAACCCCTCCGCAATGCACAGAATTCATGTAAATACGTGATTTTGTGCCGCACTTCCCGGATTTTCTGTAAATTTCATTCACAAAAAGCATCTCGCGGAATATTATCAGTACACAGTAATGTTGTAAATTTTTTATACATTTTCACTAATTCTGCTGCCATTTTTTCTCTTTTTTCACCTTGACTTTTATCCTGCCTACAGGTAATATGAGTACTGTAAAGCAAACTACTAACAATCCAAGGGAGGTTATATCACAATGAAAACAGCAAAAATCTCACTTAACTCTATTGATAAAGTGAAAGCATTTGTAAACGAGATCAGCAAATTTGACTGCGACTTCGACCTGGTGTCCGGAAGATATGTGATTGACGCTAAATCTATCATGGGTATCTTCAGTCTGGATTTATCCAAACCGATCGACCTCAATATCCATGCTGACGGAGCTGCTCTTGACAGCGTTATGGAAATCATCGACAAATATACAGTTGAATAATTAAATATTCGATTGTCAGAGGAACTGTTCACAGTTCCTCTTTTTGTTTTTCGATGATTTCATGCAGTCTCTGAGTGCTTTTCCACTTTTTACTGGATCTCAATCACTTCTGCAGTGCTAAGTGCCGCTTCCATCAGTTCATCAATTTTCTCAGCCAGCTTCTCCTCTGACTTGCGGATCACATTCAGATTCGGCTTTGTAACCGGATGCTTTGCGACGAAAATAGTACAGCAATCTTCATATGGAAGAACAGAAGTGTCATAAGTTCCAATCTCCCAGGAACGCTCTACAATTTCCTGTTTATCAAACCCAATCACCGGACGATATACCGGTAATGTACACACTTCATTCGTTGCTGCAAGACTCTGCAGGGTCTGGCTTGCAACCTGTCCAATGCTTTCACCGGTAATAAGTCCAAGACAGTTATCCTTCTTTGCAAAATGCTCTGCAATTCTCATCATATAACGACGCATAATGATAGTAAGCTCATCATGTGGACACTGATCGTAAATGTACAGCTGAATGTCTGTGAAATTTACTACATGAAGCTTGATCGGTCCACTGTATTTTGCCACCAGCTTCGCCAGGTCCACAACCTTCTGTTTTGCACGCTCGCTGGTATACGGCGGAGCATGGAAATAAACAGCTTCAATCTTAACGCCTCGCTTTGCGATCATATATCCTGCCACCGGGCTGTCAATTCCGCCGGAAAGAAGCAGCATTGCCTTTCCATTGGTTCCAACCGGCATTCCGCCAGGTCCCTTAATGCTCTTGGAATATACATAAATTTTCTCACGGATCTCAACAGAAACAGTAAGTTCAGGCTGATGTACATCCACCTTCGCCTCCGGAAAAGCATCCAGAATGCTTTCACCGATTCTTGCACTTACTTCCATGGAATTTACCGGATAGGACTTCTTTGCACGTCTTGTATATACCTTGAAGGTGCCGTGATAATCCGGATGTACATTCTTCATGTACTCCACAACGTCAGCGCGCATCTGCTCAAATCCTTTGTCCTCGTAAATCACAACCGGACAGATGTAAACAATACCGAATACTGTTTTTAATGCAGCTACAGCCTCCTCAAAATCGTATTCCTCTGGGCAGAATACATAAACACGGCCCTGCTCCTTCACAACACGGTAATCGCCCTCTATCTTAGAAAGAGCAATATTCATCTGCTTCACAAGGGCATCTTCAAACAGATATCGATTTTTACCCTTGATGGCTATTTCTGCGTATTTTATTAAAAATGCGTGAAATATCATTTAATTTCCTCCTGTTTCTTTATGTTATGCGGCTGCCGGACTTTCTCCGGCGCTGCGTTTCATTCTTCTTTTCCTCGCTGCTTCAGTGTCTGGAATATCTCCGAAGCATAGGCAGTACCTGCCCGATCACTTCCAATACATAATC
Organism: Ruminococcus sp. D54t1_190329_F1; assembly: GCF_015551645.1. Lineage (NCBI taxonomy): Bacteria > Bacillati > Bacillota > Clostridia > Eubacteriales > Oscillospiraceae > Ruminococcus > Ruminococcus sp. D54t1_190329_F1. Next base: position 134,480 of record NZ_JADNDC010000002.1, on the reverse strand, counting down.
CACTTCTTCAAATGTATTTTCCTCTGAAAAACTGAATCTCAGCGTACTTTCTCTTTGGGCTGCTTCCATTCCCATTGCACTTAAGGTTCCGGCAGCTTTTCTTTTGTGGCTGGAGCAGGCGCTTCCGGCTGAAACATAAATACCTTTTTCTTCCAGAGTATGAAGCAGCACTTCGCTTCTCACGCCCAGAAAGCTGGCGCTTAAGATCTGAGGTGCACCTTCTCTTATCTCCATTCCGTTGAGACGAACATCAGGAAGTTTCAAAAAACCTTCTGCAAGGCGTTCCTTCAGCTGATACATATGCTCAATTTTCTCATCAAAATCCGTGTAGACCATCTTTGCAGCAACACCCAGTCCTGCAATTCCAGGTACATTATCTGTACCGGACCGCATACCGGCCTGCTGGCCGCCGCCTAAGATCTGAGGCTGAATCCTGGCTTTCTCATTGATATATAAAAATCCTACACCTTTAGGCCCGTGAATCTTATGGCTGCTCACAGAGAGCATATCAATTCCTGCCTTTTTGGGATAAATACGGTATTTTCCAAATGCCTGGATCGCATCTACATGATACAGAGCCTTCGGGCTTTTCTCATGAACCAGTTTTGCAATCTCTTCCACTGGCATCACAGCACCAACCTCATTGTTTACATACATAGTAGATACCAGAATCGTATCCGGGCGCAAAGCTTTCTCTAACGCCTCCAGCTGAACCACACCCCTGTGATCTACAGGAACTATCGTCACCTCATATCCCATCTGTTCCAGGCGCTCTGCAGGCTGTCCTACAGCTGCATGCTCCACTGAAGTGGTGATAATATGGTTTCCGCTTCTTTTATTTGCATCCGCTCCGCCAAACAAGGCCAGATTATTTGACTCTGTTCCGCCAGAGGTGAAAATGATTTCTTTTTCATTTACCTTGAGAATTTTGGCAAGTATCTGTGCAGCTTCACGGACATACTTTTCCGCTTCCACACCTTTTAAATGCATGGCAGAAGGATTTCCAAAATCCTCTGTCATTGTTTTTACTACAATCTCTGCCACCTTAGGATAACATCTTGTGGTAGCAGAGTTATCAAAATATGCTTCCATTTCTTACTTTTCCTCTTTTTTTCCAGAGCATGTTAAAAAAAGGCTTTCTGCAAGATGTGCGTCACAATTTGCGGAAGCCTTTACCCGGATAAGGGCGCAGCAGCGAGCTGCGGCAGCCGAATTCAGGTGAAGCATACCGCAAAGTGGGGCGTGCAGATTGCTGAAATGATTTTTCAAACAGGCTCTGGCACGTCTTGCAGATTGCTAAAATATTTTTAAACAGACTCAAGCGTATACATCAGAATAGACAGCATGGTCATACCTGCTGTCTCTGTGCGCAGGATTCTTTTTCCCAGGGTCACCGGTTTCCCTCCGGCTTCCATGGCATCTCTCACTTCTTCCTCCTCAAAACCGCCTTCCGGGCCAATAAAAATCCCCACAGATTGTCCAGGCTGAATTGCCGCCAGGATTTCCCGGGTCTCTTTCATACCTTGGGCAAGCTCATAAGGAATCAGAACCACATCCAGTCCTTTTGCAAAGGCAAGTGCTTCTTTCCAGTTCATTACATTTTTCACTTCCGGGATCAGCATACGCTTAGACTGCTTAGCTGCGCTCTCGGAAATCTGCTGCCATCTGGTAACCTTCTTCTGCGCTTTCTTTGCATCCAGCTTCACCACACATCTCCTTGTTTCAACTGGAACAACAGCGTAGGCGCCAAGCTCCACAGCCTTCTGAATGATCAGTTCCATTTTATCCCCTTTGGGAAGACCCTGGAACAAATAAATCCGGCTTGGGAGCTCATACTGGGATTCCTGAGCATAAAGGATATGAAGAACTGCGCTGTCCTCCTGAAATTCTTCTATGGTACAGTGATATTCCTTCTCACTGCCATCGCTGATCCACACATCCTCACCAATGCGCATGCGCAGAACATTTTTCATATGGTTCAGATCCGGACCTGTAAGAGTGATCCTGTGTTCTTCTTCCTGAACCTGATAAGGCTCCACAAAAAAGCGCTGCATAATTATTCCTTTCTGGCCGTGACAGATACCCATTCTCCCTGATGGGTTACCTCAACCAGCTGAAGCCCGGCATCCTTCACTGCCTTTACCACTACTTCTTCTTTCACGTCCAGGATTCCAGAGGTGATATAGTAAGCACCCTTTTTCATCTGATTTACGATAACCGGTGTGAGAGGCACCAGTACATCTGCCAGGATATTGGCTGTTATAATGTCGTATTTCTCATATCCAACCGTATCCTGAACTTCTTTATCATCAATGATATTTCCAATGAGCATGTCAAAAGTCTCATCCTTAATATCGTTAGCCTCTTTATTGTCAGCCACTGCCGGAATTGCACAGGGATCAAGGTCAGTTCCCACAACATGAGCAGCGCCCAGCTTCAAAGCTACAATTCCAAGAATACCGCTTCCGGTTCCAACATCCAGCATCTGGGTGTCTTTTGTCACAAATTTCTTCAGCTGACGGATTACCAGCTGGGTAGTCTCGTGCATACCAGTTCCAAAAGCTGTACCTGGATCAATGTGAAGGATCATCTTATCTTTATCTTCTTCCTTCACTTCTTCCCAGGATGGAACAATAAGAATGTCATCTACATAGAACTGATGGAAATATTCCTTCCAGTTATTGATCCAGTCTTTGTCCTCTGTCTGGGATTCTGTGATGGTACCTTCGCCGATATCCATGTATCCGCGTACTTCTTCAAGGACAGCACGTACTTTCTCGAGAACAGGTGCAGTTTCTGTGTCCTCTTCCAGATAAAAATTCAGATAGGCGATTCCATCATCCGCTGGACCTTCCGGCATAATATCCACAAACATCTGCTCTTTATCTGTCTCGGTAAGGGGCTGTTTGTCCTGAATCTCTACGCCCTCAACTCCAACGTCTGCAAGGGCAGAGATGATAACGTCTTCTGCTTCTGTTTTTGTTTTGATGGTAAAGCGATTCCACTTCATACTATTTCTCCAATCTTTTTATTGAAAGCTGTTTCTTCATAATCACAATATGGTATTTTTTAACATCTTTCGAAACGGTTGTTATCTGTTACTTTATTCTGATTTTTCAATTCACCTGACCAATTACTGGTTTTTTATGTCCATGTTACTTCTTTTTATGTGCAAAAACATGCACAACCCACTTATGTCGCTGCCCTTTCTGATAAAATCTCCAGAAAAACTCTACCAGAAGCAACGCCGCTGCTGCATCCACAATGTAATGCTGCTTCAGCACCTGGGTAGAGATAATGATCAGAATTGCAAATACCAGAGAAAATCTCTGATACCATTTCGGCACCTTCTCTGAGCCTTCCACACCTTTCCAGCACATCCAGCTCACATAGCAGTGGATAGAGGGAAACAAATTAGAAGGACTGTTCCCGCCATCCAGGGAATATACCAGAGCGAGAATCTTTTCCGAAAGGGTATTTCCTGGGATCTCCGGTCTTATATTGGTGGTCGGTATTAAAATAAAGCAGATAAAGCAAATAAAATGTATGGTCAGATCTGTGGCAACAAACCGGTAAAACATATCCTTACCACGCCTTGTCGCCAGCAAATACCCCACTGCCCAGAATGGAAATGCCAGAATATAAAACCACACAAATACAGGCAGTAACGGAACTTCCCTGTCAAATGCCATCGTAAAATCATAGTGATACCTGCCAGCTGTAAGCGCACTGCTTCCCCAGTAAATCAGACAATTCACTGCCATGATGGTTACAAGAGGTGCAATAGACCACAGTGGAATATATCGGTTTAACAGGTCTCTTTTCTTTGTTTTCAAGGCAAAACTCCTTTCCGGACTCTTGCGATGTTACTGTCCGTGCTGCTCACTTCCTGACCAGCAGCACGGACAGTAACGTTGCGGCTACCCTTTAATATACAATAAGTAACAAAAAAAGAAAAGAGGATATCTCCCCTTTTCTTTATTCTTTTATGGAAAAACTGATTTTTTACTCTTCAAAGGTCTCTTTTAATTTGTCCATGAAGCTTTTTTTCTTCTTTTCGGACTTTTCTGTGCTATCGCCGGCACTGCCTGCCGGACGATTGCCGCATGCCTCGTCAAATTTGCGGAGAGCCTCTTTCGCATCCTCATTCAGGTTGGTTGGTACCTGAACAACCAGAGTTACGTAGTGATCACCGCGGACATTCTTGTTTCGAAGGGACGGAACACCTTTGCCCTTCAGACGGATTCTGGTATCTGTCTGAGTTCCTGGTTTCACTTCATAGAGAACTTCTCCATCTACTGTATTCAGTTTGACTTCGCCACCAAGTGCTGCCTGTGCATAAGTAATCGGTGCAGTAGAGTAAATATTCATATCCTGTCTCTGGAAAATCGGATGGCGTGCTACATTTACTTCTACCAGCAGATCGCCTCTCGGACCTCCATTTGTGCCAGGTTCACCTTTATCACGGATACGGATACTCTGACCATTGTCAATACCAGCCGGAATAGATACCTTAATTTTCTTGCGATTAGAAATGTATCCGGTACCACGGCAATCCGGACATTTATCTTTGATGATCTTACCTGTACCATGACAATCCGGACACACCTGAACGTTACGAACCATGCCAAACATGGACTGCTGGGTGTAAACAATCTGACCTTCACCATTACATTTCGGACAGGTAACCGGTGAGGTACCAGCCTTAGCGCCGGAACCGTGACAGGAAGTACATTCATCTTTCAGAATAATCTCAAGTTCTTTCTCACAGCCAAATACAGCATCCTCGAAGGTGATGTTCACGCGTGCACGCAGGTTTGCACCCTTCATAGGTCCATTATTGGCACGTCTGCGGCTTCCGCCGCCTCCAAACAGATCTCCGAAAATATCTCCGAAGATATCACCCATGTCTGCGCCGGAGAAATCAAAGCCGCCGAAACCGCCTGCTCCGCCACCGCCGCCGTTTTCAAAAGCGGCATGACCAAACTGATCATACTGTCTTCTCTTGTCCGGGTCACTTAAGACGCTGTAAGCCTCTGTTGCCTCTTTGAATTTCGCTTCAGCTTCCTTATCTCCCGGATTTACGTCGGGATGATACTTCTTGGCAAGCTGACGATATGCTTTTTTTAATGTAGCGTCATCGGCGCTCTTATCAACGCCTAAGACTTCATAGTAATCTCTTTTATCAGCCATGATTTCTTTCTTTTCCTAACTTTTTGTATTTGGTTATCTTATGGAAGGCGCCAGCGGCGCATTTCCTGTAATATGTCTTTCACCACCACTGCCCGGTCATGAATCATGACCGGGCTGTAATTTCATGTTCCGAAATATTGGAACTTATTATTCAATTAAACCTCTTTGTAGTCAGCATCTACAACATCATCGCCGTAACCTGCCTCGTTACCGCCCTGGGAAGCTCCTCCCATGTCCGGTCCCGGGCCTGCCTGACCAGCACCGCCCTGTGGGTTCTGTGCTTCATACATCTTTGCGAAAAGCTTCTGAGCACTTTCCATCATCTTCTCCTGAGCAGCTTTGATCTCAGCGACCTGAGCATCTCCAATCTCATCTGTATTTGCATATTTAGCAAGGATATCTTTTAATGCATTTAAGTCAGACTCTACGGAAGCTTTGTCATTTGCATCCAGTTTATCACCTGCTTCTTTCAGTGCATTCTCAACCTGGAATACCATGGAGTCTGCATTGTTCTTTGTATCAATTGCCTCTTTACGTTTCTTATCCTGAGCTTCGAACTCAGCAGCTTCTTTAACAGCCTTGTCAATATCAGACTCGGACATGTTAGAACCAGCTGTGATTGTAATGTGCTGCTCTTTACCTGTTCCAAGATCCTTAGCAGATACATTTACAATACCGTTGGCATCGATATCGAATGTAACCTCAATCTGCGGAACACCACGACGTGCTGGCGGGATTCCATCCAGACGGAACTGTCCAAGGGACTTGTTGTCTTTTGCGAACTGACGCTCACCCTGTAATACATTGATATCTACAGCGGTCTGATTATCAGCTGCTGTGGAGAAAATCTGGCTCTTCTTGGTCGGGATTGTTGTATTTCTCTCGATCAGACGTGTTGCAATACCACCCATTGTCTCGATGGACAGGGAAAGTGGAGTAACATCAAGAAGAAGGATGTCACCTGCACCAGCCTCACCGGAAAGCTTACCACCCTGAATAGAAGCACCAAGTGCAACACACTCATCTGGGTTCAGGGCCTTGCTTGGCTCTTTGCCAGTTAACTGTCTTACTTTATCCTGTACAGCCGGGATACGTGTGGAGCCACCAACCAGAAGCACCTGTCCAAGATCAGAAGCAGTAAGACCTGCATCAGAAAGTGCACGGCGAACCGGCTCTGCTGTTTTCTCAACAAGATCGTGTGTAAGTTCGTCAAATTTAGCTCTTGTAAGGTTCATATCAAAATGCTTCGGTCCTTCAGCTGTTGCTGTGATGAATGGCAGGTTGATATTGGTTGTTGTTGCGGAAGAAAGCTCTTTCTTAGCTTTCTCAGCAGCTTCTTTCAGTCTCTGAAGAGCCATCTTATCGTTGCTTAAGTCAACGCCCTCTGTTCTCTTGAACTCAGAAAGCATATAGTCTGTAATTCTCTGGTCAAAGTCATCACCACCAAGACGGTTGTTACCAGCTGTTGCCAGAACTTCGATAACGCCATCACCAATCTCAATAATGGAAACATCGAATGTACCACCACCAAGGTCATAAACCATGATCTTCTGCTCTTTCTCATTGTCAAGACCATATGCAAGAGCTGCTGCTGTAGGCTCGTTGATGATACGTTTTACATCAAGACCTGCAATCTTACCAGCATCCTTGGTTGCCTGACGCTGAGCATCATTGAAATATGCCGGAACAGTGATAACTGCTTCTGTAACAGACTCTCCAAGGTATCCTTCAGCGTCTTTTTTCAGTTTCTGAAGAATCATAGCAGAAATTTCCTGTGGGGAATATTTCTTATCGTCGATTGTTACACGGTAATCTGTACCCATCTCTCTCTTGATGGAAGAGATTGTTTTCTCTGCGTTTGTTACTGCCTGACGTTTTGCAGGCTCACCTACCAGACGCTCACCTGTCTTTGTGAATGCTACAACAGATGGTGTTGTTCTGGATCCTTCTGTATTTGCGATAACGGTTGGCTGTCCACCTTCCATAACAGCTACACAGCTGTTTGTTGTACCTAAGTCAATACCAATGATTTTTCCCATGATAATTTTCCTCCTGTTTAAAAATTCATGGTTGCTGTCCATTACACGAACAGTAACATTTATACTTTGTTTTTAGAAAATGTCGATGAAGTTTGATTCTCCAAGCTGCTCTCTGTCAATTAGCAACTTTTACCATACTGTGTCTTACAACGAAATCCTTGTAAGTATATCCCTTCTGGAATTCCTCTACGACGATGTTCTCGCCAACGGATTCGTCCTCCACATGCATCACTGCATTATGCAGATTCGGATCAAATTCCTTGCCTACAGCTTCGATTGGCTTCACACCCATCTCATCAAAGGCTGTCATCATCTGCTTATAGATCATCTTCATGCCTTCTGCAAATGGATCATCCTCCGGTGCCTGTGCAAGACCTCTTTCGAAGTTATCCACGATCGGAAGCATTTTTTCAACGATGTCCCTGGCACCGATGATGTACATGCTGGATTTCTCTTTCTCCGTTCTTTTACGGTAGTTATCGAATTCAGCCATGCTGCGCTTCAGTCTGTCTGTAAGCTCCTCGACCTGCTGTTCAAATTTATCTTTCTCTTTTTTCTTCTTGCCGAAGAAAGAAGTTTTTGTCTTGGTTTCCGGTTCCTTCTGAGATTCTGCTTCCTGATCTGACTGCTCAGTTTCTTCTGTCTGTGCAGGTTCTTCGGAAGTCTCCTCTTCTGCTGTCTGGGCTGTATCTGCTGCCTCTTCTTCGCTTCCGTCTGTTACCGGAATGTCAACTGCTTCTTCCTGTACTTCGGCTTCTTTATTCATTTCTTCTGACACGCTTTCAACCGCCTTTCTAGGTTTTCTTATTTACCATTTCGTCAAGCTGGACTTTTAATTTCTTTAAGCTGTCCACTACATTCTCGTAATCCATTCGCTTGGGACCGATGATTCCAATAGTTCCACGCATTCCATCTCCCAGCTCATAAGTAGCTGTGACCACACTGCAGTCTTTCATGGTACGTACCGGAACTTCATCCCCGATGTATATCTGAACTCCTGTGTTCTCCGGGTCTCCCATTTCCTCACGGACCATATCCGCAAGTTCCTGCTTATCCTCGAAAGTGGAAATCAGCTCACTGGCTCTGGATGTATCTGCAAGCTCTGGATACTTAAATATGTTGGTTGCTCCCGATGTATATACTTTCATATCTTCTTCGTCCACGTGAATCGTAGCTGCAACCGCGTCCAGCACATCTGCAACCACACCGCTGTGGCTTCCCGCCTGTTCTTTCAATCTGGCGATCATGCCCAGATTAATGTCCTGGATGGGTACGCCGTTCAGGTTCGTGTTAAGAAGAAGATTCAGCTTCAAGATCGTCTGGTCATCCATCTCCTCATCAATATTGATGATCTGGTTCCGAATGACATTACCCTCACATACAACTACGGCAATCAGCTGCCGCTCATTGACTCGTGAAAGCTGAATGAACTTCAGGGTGCTTCCCTTATACTGGGGAACCGCAACCATAGCCGCATAATTGGTATTCGTGGCAAGGACCTTCGCCACCTGCCTGAGCACCTTATCCATCTTATCTGACTTCTCAATCATCAGATCACGGATTTCTGCGATCTCGGCTTCCTTCTCCCTGGTAAGCTCATCTACATAAAGGCGATAGCCTTTATCTGATGGAATTCTTCCGGCTGAGGTGTGGGGCTGTACGATGTAGCCCATATCCGTCAGGTCGGACATCTCATTTCGGATGGTAGCAGAGCTGACATTCAGATCCGGATATTTGGAAATAGTTCTGGAACCTACAGGCTCACCTGTTTCCATATAAGTTTTGATGATTGCTTTCAGTATTTTCCGTTTGCGCTCATCTAATACTTCATCCATGAAATATCTGCTCCTTCCTGAAAAGCAGACGGTCAAACCTGATTCTGATTTCCGTCTGGCTTCTTCGAATTCCTTTTGTTAGCACTCATTATTTAGGAGTGCTAACATCTATGTTCTTAAGATACACCTCAGTATTCCTTTTGTCAATATTTTTTACAAATTTTTTTCATCTTTTTTGATAGTTTTTACCTTATACTTTACCATTCCGGATAAAATTTCCTTGCTGCAATACCATTTTTGCAGCAAGGGCACTACCAGGTATCTTTATGTCCGCTGCCGTATAAATGAAAAAGATGCCTTGAGAAAATTTTCCCTGGCATCTTCTTTCCTGTATACTAGAGTCTATTTTGTAACTGTTCAGTACCTTCACAGTTATATGTTTCACAAAACAGTACCTGCTGAATAGCAGCCTCTATTTTTTATAATTTTCCAGATAGTCAAGAACTGCCGCCGGCTCATCCAGAAAAACTACCAGATCCAGCACGGAAAAATCCATGAATTTCTCCTCTGCTGTGTACTCCAGCAATGCTTTCATCCTGTCATAATATCCGTCAATGTTATACAGCACAATTGGGCGGTCAATACGTTTCAGGCTTTTCAAGGTAAAAATCTCAAAAAATTCCTCGTAGGTACCAATTCCGCCAGGTGCTACGATCGTAGCATCTGATTTTTCTTCCAGAAGTTTTTTGCGCTCTCTCATATTCTCTGTGAAAATAAATTCCGTACATTTCTCATACAGAACTCCTGGCTGGTCAAAAAAGCGGGGAGCAATTCCAAGTATGTAACCATTTTCTGCTGCCACGCCTCTGGCTGCTGCTCCCATCATTCCGGTAGCTCCGCCGCCAAACACTAGACCGTGACCTCTTTTTCCCATTGCTCTTCCAAGCTCTTCTGTTTTTTCATAATAAATGTTTTTAAGCAGCGCACTTGAAGCACCATATACACATATGTTCAATCTGTTGTCCTCCTTATTTTTCTTCTAAACACAGGTGCTGCCCACCTGCGGCAGCACCATATACGAAAGTCAGCTGGCATATCTTTTCCAGTCAGCTTCCGACAGCCGCGCAAAACGCCATATTGGCCACACCGCACAAAACCATCACCAGAATGGGATTCATTTTATATTTTCTCAAAAGCACCAGTGCGGCAGTAAAGAATACCACCATTCGAATGCATATGTTTTCCCGAAACAGTTCCACTGCACCATTTATAAAAAAAGATGATACTAAAATGGTAACTCCTGCCTTGGCGATCATGGCCACAACCGCCGGACGAAGGGATGTAAGAGTTCCCTGGAGAAGGGACATTTTCCGGTATTTCGTGTAAATATATGCCAGCAGGGTTACAATTATACAGGAGGGTAAAATACAGCCAAGAGTAGCCACCACTGCGCCCCCAGGACCTGCAATCCTGGTTCCTACAAAGGTTGCGGAATTTACTGCAATAGGACCAGGGGTCATCTCTGCAATGGTCACAAGGTCCGAAAAAGTTTCCATGGAAATCCAGCCATGCATAGTCACTACCTGTTCCTGTATAAGAGGCATTGCTGCATATCCGCCTCCAAAGCTTAATGCACCGATCTGAAGGAAACTGAAAAAGAGCTGAAGATAAATCATTTTTTCCATCCCTCCTTCACAAATGTACGCGCAAATCCAAATACAGACACAATAAGTATTATATAAATAATGTTCACCTTCAGAAAATAGCTTGCACAAAAACTGATGACCATAATAATCACATTTACCCAGTCTTTTGACTTCGCCACGTTTTTCTCCATGTCGTATACCACGGAAATGATCACAGCACCTACGCCGGCAGTCATGCCTTTCAAAAGAGCTGCTATGTAATAATTAGAGCGGAATGCATCATAAAACAAGGAAATCAGGGACAGGATCACCATTGGCGGAATAATAGCCCCCAGAACAGACAGCAGCATTCCCGGTAGTCCCCCAAGCTTGTATCCCACCACAATTGCTCCGTTTACTGCAATCGCTCCTGGAGATGACTGTGCGATTGCCACCAGATCCAGCATTTCTTCCTCATCGATCCAGTGATATTGATCCACAAATTTCTCCTTTAATAAAGTAACGATCACATATCCGCCGCCAAAAGTAAACGTACTAAGATATAAAGAGGCAAAAAAAAGCTTCCGCAGCACATATCTTTTATTTCTTTGTTTTTCTTCCATTTCTGGCACTCCTGATAATTTTGCATAATTTCTGTACATCGCGATGCGTGTTACTGGTCAGGTCGTGAACAATAACGCTTTTCTTTTTTAAGATAACGCACTATAGGTATGTCTGTCAATTAAAGTTTTGGAATGCTTCTGGCATTTCAGAGAGTAGAACAAATATTCGATTCTGCTGTACTTTTATAAAAAAGGATGCTATACTGAAAACAGTTAAAGCGTGTTTGATTTTATAAAAGAAAGGACTTATATGGATCATTTTGAATTACATTCCGAGTATAAACCAACCGGCGACCAGCCACAGGCTATTGAGAAACTGGTAAAGGGATTTAAAGAGGGAAATCAGTTTGAGACGCTGCTTGGTGTCACCGGCTCTGGTAAAACTTTTACTATGGCAAACGTTATTCAGGCGCTGAATAAGCCTACTCTGATCCTGGCCCATAATAAAACTCTGGCAGCACAGCTGTACGGTGAGTTTAAGGAATTCTTCCCTGAGAACGCAGTGGAATACTTTGTCTCCTATTACGATTATTACCAGCCCGAAGCATATGTGCCTTCTTCTGACACTTATATTGCCAAGGACTCTGCGATCAATGATGAAATTGACAAACTCCGTCTTTCTGCCACTGCCGCCATGTCAGAGCGAAAAGATGTTATTATCATCTCTTCCGTGTCCTGTATCTATGGATTGGGTTCTCCTCAGGAATTTCAGGACATGATGATTTCCCTGCGTCCTGGCATGACTAAGGATCGTGATGAGGTTATCCGGGAGCTGATCGACATTCAGTACACCCGAAATGAAATGGACTTCCACCGAAGTACCTTCCGCGTCCGTGGTGACACTCTGGAGATTTTTCCTGCTAACAGCTCAGATACTGCTGTCAGAGTTGAGTTTTTCGGAGATGAGATTGACCGTATCTCCGAGATTGATGTGCTTACCGGAGAGATCAAATGCCAGCTTGCGCACATCGGTATTTTCCCTGCTTCCCATTATGTAGTACCAGCGGAGCAGATTCAGAAAGCGGCCATTGCCATTGAAGAGGAATTAAAAGAACGGGTAGACTACTTTAAAAGCGAAGACAAGCTTCTGGAAGCCCAGCGTATCTCCGAGCGTACCAACTTTGATATTGAAATGATGAAAGAAACCGGCTTTTGCTCCGGTATTGAGAACTATTCCCGTCATCTTTCCGGACTGGAGCCAGGGCAGCCACCTTATACTCTGCTGGATTATTTCGGGGATGATTTTCTTCTTATTATTGATGAATCACACAAGACAGTCCCACAGGTTGGCGCTATGTACGCAGGCGACCAGAACCGTAAACAGACATTGGTAGATTATGGTTTCCGTCTGCCCTCTGCCAAGGATAACCGCCCTCTGAGTTTTGAAGAATTTGAGAATAAACTTGACCAGGTTTTGTTTGTATCTGCTACCCCGGGAGATTATGAATACGACCATGAGCTTCTCCGCGCAGAGCAGATCATCCGTCCTACCGGTCTTCTGGATCCGAAGGTGGAGGTGCGCCCTGTAGAAGGACAGATAGACGACCTGATTTCCGAAATAACGAAAGAAACCTCCAGGAAAAACAAAGTGCTGATCACAACTCTCACCAAGCGAATGGCCGAGGATCTTACACAGTATATGAAAGATGTGGGAATCCGTGTCCGTTATCTTCATTCGGATATTGATACCCTAGAGCGTGCAGAAATCATCCGCGACATGCGTCTGGATGTATTTGATGTGCTTGTAGGCATTAACCTTCTGCGAGAAGGACTTGATATTCCTGAGATTACTCTGGTTGCTATTCTGGATGCAGACAAGGAGGGCTTCCTTCGTTCTGAGACTTCCCTGATCCAGACCATTGGCCGTGCTGCCCGAAACAGCGAAGGACACGTTGTCATGTATGCAGACGTGATGACGGATTCCATGAGAAATGCCATTGAGGAAACCAACCGTCGTAGGGAAATCCAGGAAGCCTATAATAAGGAGCATGGAATTACTCCTACCACTATTAAGAAGGCAGTCCGTGATCTGATTGCAGTTTCCAAGGCAGTGGCTGAAACTGAAGTGAAGCTGAAGAAGGATCCGGAATCCATGAGCAAAAAAGAGCTGAAGAACCTGATCTCCCAGTTGGAAAAACAGATGCGCCAGGCTGCTGCAGACTTGAACTTCGAGCAGGCAGCAGAGTTGCGTGACAAAATGATCGAATTGAAGAAAAATCTTGCAGATGCGGAAAAGTAATCCTTCGATTTCTCCATGCATTTTGCCAGTCAGATTTGGCACAATTTATCAGCTTCACGATCTGATTAGAGCGTGTTTGAAAAGGATTTCTGCAAGATGTACGTCACAATTTACAGGATTCTGTGCCTGCAGCGGATCGCCTCCGGCCACATTTATATTTGCGCCGCAGTGCGATCCTGCCCGGCAGGGATTTCCGTTAACCTCGATTATTCAGCAATTAATTTTTATTTATCTTCACTGAAAAATTTCTAAAATGCCCTTCCGCATTTTCTGAGAACATTCCGATATAAGTTCCTGTAAAACTCATGTACATAGTTCCTTCTGTAGCCAGCCCTGCAGTAGCGCCGCTTCCCAGCTTCTCATAGTATTTTCCATCTTCGCTGTACCAGAAATCATATTCCAGAGGATTACCGATAATACGAAAATGAATATTTTCCCCAGAGGATACTACCTTCTCAGCTGTTCTTGCAAACATATCATGAATATGCCTGGAAAGACAAACCTTGTACTGTCCGTCCTCTCTGGTTAAGTAAATTTCATAATGATAAAACTGATTGTAGAATGTCCCCAGTCCCACTCTTTTATTTAAATCTTTAACGTTGCTGTCTTGGGAAACCAGACAGGAATCTGAAAAATTTTCTTTCAGACTCACCACAACATCTGCCTCAACATCAAATTCCTTCTGCCTGATTCCAACCCAGGTCGGAGTATCCATATCATTTAAAGTTACGCTTGTTCCCTTCAAAATAAGCCGTCCGGCAGCGGTATCCCGCACATAATTCTCCATATGCGGAGTTCGAACCCAGTTATAATGCAGGCTGAATTTCTCTTCCGAAAAATTATCTGTAAAATTCCGGCATATCGGCTGCACCTGATTACCTGGAAGTGGTCCCTCCATCTCCAAAGCTATTCTTCCATTATTTCCAACAACCGGCCAACCCTCTTCATTCCAGATTACAGGGCTTAAAAATGTCTCTCTTCCAAGATGGTGAAGTTTCAGACCTCGCTGTGGAGTACAAGAGGGACGGATTCCCAGACAAACCAGCCACCAGTTTCCATTCTGATCAACTTCCAGATCTGCATGTCCGGTACAGGCAATAGAACCATCTGGATTATCCCTGTGGCTGAGAATCGGATTATGGGGACACGCCTCATACGGTCCAAATGGAGAATCTGCTCTTTGCATGGTAACCATATGTCCATATTCTGTGCCTCCCTCTGCAAGAAGCAAATAATATTTTCCATTCAGCTTGTAAATATGTGATCCCTCCGGACAGATTCCGCCGCAGCCATGGCTGATACAAACACTTTCGGACAACTTTTCCCCTGTATATGGATTGATTTTGCACATAAAAATTCCATCTCTGTCATCTTCATCTCTGGAAGTAGAGGCGAAGTAAACATCTTCGCCATCAAACAACAAAGTAGGATCAATCCCTCCCTGATCAATCCATACCGGCTTTGACCATTCCCCGTAAATATCGCTGGTATGTACAATCAAATGTCCCTTATGTGACACATTGGTAGTGGTCATAAAAAACTCACCGTTATGGTAACAGAGCATCGGCGCATAAATTCCGCCTGACGGCCGAACACCGTCCAGATAAAGCTGCTCTTTATCTCTCAGACAGTAATTGATCAGTTCCCAGTTCACAAGATTCTTACTGTGGTAAACCGGCACTCCGGGATAGAATTCAAAAGTTGAATTTACAAGATAAAAATCATCCCCGACTCTGCAAATCGACGGATCTGGATTGTAACCAGAAATAATGGGATTTTTGTATTTTTGTATTCTGATATCTGGCATATTTTTCCTCCTGACCTGCAAACCGACAAATGCGGTTCTCTTCATAAGATATCTATAGATTACTATGATTCAGAAGGAATAACAACCCTAAAAACTTTTGCTGTATTACAGGAAAAGTTGTATAAACGGCACTGCAAATATGGGAAAATGTGGGTATGCTCCGAACATTTTGGGGATAACCTCTTGAAAACCGGAATTCTATATGTTATACTGATGCCCGTTGAAAAGCCCAGAAAAATAAGGTCTTAAGCGGCTTTTCCGCCGATTCCCGGCGTAGGCCATATACCTTCCGGTATATGCCTCCGCGGCATTCGTCAAATGTCCATGCAAGCATGGCCGCTTGACTCATTGCAGCGCGAAAATGAATCGAGTGTTCGTGACCTTCCACTCGTAAAACAAAACTTCTTATTAAATATATTTATCAGCTTTTATCATAGTTCATACAGTCCCAGAAAGCCTGTTTTTCTGGGACTTTCTTTTTATCTTCATTTGCCAAGTGTTATGCCATTGTGGGTACGAAAGTGGGTACGCTAAAACTACAAAAGAGCAGCGTTTTCAGCTGCCCTCTATCAAAACATGCTTATGATCTTTTGCATTTCTTCTGCCTTAGTATCTGGTAACACATGACTGTATAAATCCATTGTCATTGCCAGGGAGCTGTGTCCCAGGATCGTTTTTAAAACCTGCGGCTGCATTCCGGCTTCTATAGCTCTGGTGGCAAATGTATGCCGAAATACATGTGAAGTTATCCGGGGAAAATCATGCCCTGCTGCCCGGATCCGTTTAATTGTTCGGTCAATCTCTGCTTGCACACGCTCCCGGCTCAATGGCTTTCCCTCTTCATTGCAGAATAAATATCTGTCCAGACGTTCCACCTTAAAGCCCCAGTACCCTTTCTGGTTCTCCAGAAGTGCCAATATATCCTCTGTTAATGGAATATCCCTTGTAGATGTTCTCGTTTTCGGAGTATCTTCCAGGTATCCCTGACCTTCAATATACTTCAATGTCCGTTGTACATGAATCACATTTTCCTTTTTATCAATATCCGTATACTTCAAGCCTTTCAACTCTCCGGATCTCATACCGGTACGAAGCATAACTGCAAAGAAATTGTATAAATAGCTCTCCTTGGCATATTCCATGAACAGCGCCTGTTGCTCTTTCGTCATGGCCTGTCTTTCCTTCCGCTCTTTCTGCCTTGGAAGCTCTGCCAGTTTAACCGGATTGCGCTCTATCAGCCCATTTTTCAATGCCTGCTGAAAACATCCATTTAAAACTGCCGCTACTACCTTGATACTGGAAAGCGCCCATTCTTCTTTAACGAGATCATTGTACAAACTCTGG
Organism: Ruminococcus sp. D54t1_190329_F1; assembly: GCF_015551645.1. Classification (NCBI taxonomy): domain Bacteria; kingdom Bacillati; phylum Bacillota; class Clostridia; order Eubacteriales; family Oscillospiraceae; genus Ruminococcus; species Ruminococcus sp. D54t1_190329_F1. The sequence goes on along the minus strand of NZ_JADNDC010000002.1, from coordinate 117,835 downwards.
ATATGCTCTCCACGAATGTCCACAATATTTTTCTTTCCCAGGCGCTTACTGATCGCACCCTTATAGTATTTCTGGTAACTGTTATATGTACTGTTCTTCACGCGATTTTTCTTGTATTGCACCATCCAGGTCTTATTCCATTCGTCCAGAGTGATTTTCTCTTTCTCAACAAAAAGACCATGATCCAGCTTATACTTCAGCTCACGCATTTTCTTTTTGGTTTCTGTAATGGTATCCGCGTATACAGAATAGCTCCTATATTCAACCTTAACACGGCCCTCATAGCGTCCATTTGCTCTCTGACGAATACCAGGCGGTAATTGCTTGCCTTTTTTATCTACTGCCACAAAATCACCCCCTAACAAAATATTGATCTCTTGCCTGGTGATCTGGTAACTCACCAGGGTATTGCTCCACGTTCTCTAAGTATTTTTTATCCCACTGTCGTTCCCGATCAGACTGTTGGCGCAGCATTTCAGGAATCGGCAGCAGTACCGCACCGGCTCCAGGATTCTATTTCCAGGAGTTGCGCCGGCGCAATTTGCTGAAAATATGTATCAACTTCGGTTTTCGTGAAAGTATTGCACTTTTGCAGATATTATTGTAAAATTTATCCAATGAGAGAAGTGATACCTGACCCCCACTTTTGGGTTGGGCCATCATTTCTCTTTTTTTTGCAAAACGGATATCACATTTTTATTTCATTTCAAGCAGCTGCGGTCTTTTCTCATCCGCCAGGGAAAACACCTTCTGCAGAAAAGTTTCTACCTGCGGATGCCGCACAGCTGACAACATCATCAATTTTAACTGCAGATAATCTTCCGGAGTTGCCTTAGACAATTCAAGAATAAACTCTGCTGCCAGGTGGGTAATCTGCGTTGTCATTGCTCCTGCCCTCCTGACGCTTCCTTAATTGCTTCCGGAACCTTCTTTACTTCCTTTTCCCATAATTCGTTAAAGGCTTTGCCTTTCTCTATGGCGCATTCAGCTTCAGTCAAATTGTTATCCATATCAAACAGAATTTTTTTAATACTTTTTAAATTCTCCAATGGTCTTACCCTCTTTTTCTCTTGATTTCGAAGACCAGATTCCTGTATAATGACAGAGATCTGGTTAATTCGTGGTTGCCGGGTTACTCGCCCCTGTCAGTGTTGGTAGCGCTGACAAGGGCACTTTTTTATAATTCTTTTCCATCATGTGTGATCTGAAATAAAATGGTACACATCACACCAGAAAAGAAAATTAATACTGCTTCTGTTGCTGTGAACATCTCTCAAACTCCTTTCTTTTAGCATGCTCTGCATCCACCAAGGGACGAAGTAAAGCAAGTTCTTGATCAATCTGCTTCATTTCAATCTCATATTCTGGTTTCCAGTCATTACCGCTATGACAAATAATAAAAGATTTTCTGCTTACCAGCTGAATGTATTTCAAAACCTCTTCTGCTGTCATATCGGTTGTACCTGGGATTCCCCGAAAAAGCTCGCCTTATAGGTAGCACCATCTCCCCTGCTCCCCCAGATCAGGCAGCAGTTAAATAATGCCTTGGATCCATGAAGAACCTCATAGCCTAATTGCTTCCATCCGGTGTAGGTGTTGATTTCTTCTGTAATACCTGCAGCAGCCTTGCTCTGTTCAATACGCTTGGTATTGACTTTCTCGGCCTTGGCGGATAACCATGCTCTGTGAAGGGCTTCAGCAAAACTGATACCCTTTGTCTTGCGGTAAACCTTCCAGGCTTTCAACATGATTTTTGATAAATTATATCTCATGTATGCATCTCCTTTCTCTTCTAGGAATCCCGATCAGCTCCGGCAGGTCTTAAACCAATCTCGGCAACTTTTGTTCCTTTGCTTACCCTTGCCCGGTATTATGTTGGTGTCTCCGGTGTACTTCCGCTACTTCGTTTTCACCCTTCGCTGTTGTACTGTTCCCTTGAACTGATTATAGTATAACCCGTTTTGGGTTACTTGTCAACCATTTTGTAATATATTTTGTATTATTTTTCATCTTTTTAGATTGACTTATAACCTTATTTTTATTATACTTTAGTAAAAAGGAGGTGCAATATGTCCATACATTACAAAGATAATGAACAAATCGTTATTGAGATAAAAAAGCTCATGCTTGAAAAACAAATATCACAAAGGGAAATTGCTGAACAGTTAAACATAAAGCCCCAAGGACTTACCAAACTACTAAACAAGAAAAACTTTGGATTCGAAGATGCTCAAAAAGTCCTCTCTGCAATGGGCTATGATTTAGTTATTGACTTCCAACAAGCAACACCACCACAACCATAACACTTACTTGAAACTTATTAATGTTTTCCAAGAAAGGATGTGTTACTATGCCATTACCACAACGAGAAGATTACACTATCGAAGATATTTATGCTTTACCAGAAGGAACCAGGGCAGAACTGATTGACGGTCAGATCTACTACATGGCACCACCTACCAGAAAACACCAAGATATCGTTGGCGCACTGTATCGGAAGATTGCAGATTACATTGATTCCAAGAGAGGTTCCTGCAAAATCTATGTCTCTCCATTTGCCGTATTTCTAAGCGAGAATGATAAAAACTATGTAGAGCCGGATATCTCCGTGATCTGTGACCCAAACAAGCTCAACGATAAGGGCTGTACTGGTGCCCCGGACTGGATCGTTGAAATTGTCTCCCCCGGCAGCAGGCGAATGGATTATTTCACCAAGCTATTCAAATACCGGACCGCAGGTGTTCGTGAATATTGGATTGTGGATCCACTCAAGAACTTTGTCATTGTCTACAACTTCGATACCAGCGATTCCGAACAATACACCTTTGCTGACACGATCAAAGTAGGTATTTATGAAGACCTGTATATTGATTTCAATCAACTCAATTTTTAAAATAGTGGATTTCCATTTCAGGATTCTATCCCCTAGCCGTTTGTTGCCAATATAACAAGCGGCTTTTTTCTGCTCTTTTTGTCTTACCCTAAATTCTACCCTCACATGGTTTTCATCCGTTTTTGCCCCGGTTTTATGCTTTCACACCAATGATTTCCCACCTATCACGCTGTACACTGCAGATATTTCATGGATTCCAGCCGGTGTTTGCAGTCCAGGTAAATATCCTTGTAGCCCCGTCCTGCTGCCATACCGGTTCTCAAAGTATGCGCAATCAGATGCTCCACCAGGGACAAATCATCCAGCTGAGATCCGGCCGCAGTTCCCTTATCTGTGATCCCCACAATCTTATATGCAAGCCTGGTACAGTTGCTGTAATAATGATCTGCATGAATACTTCCCTGCGCTCTGGCATACTCCACAAATTCCTTGATAGCATCTGTTTCTGTCCTCCTGGTCATCCTCTCTTCCTGATCAGAGATCCTGTAGGCAGCAGTCCCCTTTTCCCGGATAAGTTTTTCCATCTGGTTAAATGCTTTTATATACTGCAATTTCCATGCAAGGGCATCTTTACCAGTAAATCCCATTACCAGCAGGGAAAAACCGTCCCGATTCATCAGATACATTCTATGATACTGTCCATCATCTGCCTTTCTTTTGCTGGCAATAAACATCTTTGAGGGTTCCTCAAAATTGAGGAGCGATTTCTGCAAATTATCAATAGCACGTAGCACATTATCATGTCGCATTTCAAATTTCTCCGCCACCTGTAGACTATCACATACCGCTTCATCATTTTTCAAATAAACAAGTTCGTTCATTCATTTTCTCCCTTCTGCACTGCTGAGTTTTCAGCAATAGAATCGCCGCTTAATTTTGAGCAATATTGCACCGGTACTCTGTTGACAATGGATTCCACCATTTGTTCCTTCTGATCAGATGCCTCTGAGCGGTGAACGCAATTTTGCGTTGAGCTGCTTCTTCTTAGTTCCACCCCAAGGAAAAATTGCCAGCGCCTTTCTTATTCTGCCAAACTATTTTATTGGCAAACTTATTTTTTGAGCTCAATCCAATTTTGGCTTCTCCTAACTGCGCCGGTTCCTCCTATAAGATAAATATGTCTCATCACGTCTACGGAGATCTCATAATCCGCAACCGGTCTACCTCCTGTACTTTCGCTCATTTTTGAGCAAAAGTCTTTTTCTGCTTCAAAACCATATTCTGCCATTCTAGGAAACCAGTCTACAAATTCGATAACAAATCGTTATTAAGTTTGTCATCCTCATTACCATGTATTGTAATTGCTCTGCAGATACAAGCTTACGGGACAATACAAGGCTGTAAAGACCAGATTCATTGATAAGCCAACAACCGCGCTTTCCTAAACTCGACGCTGTTTTGTCGCTAAGTTTATCAGCGTCCAACTGGATAGAATAAGGCTGCAAAGCCTCGATTCATTGATAAATATCCCCCCTCGTTTTCGACCGGATATAACGATTTGTTCGGTCAAAAGGGGCTCCACAGTACGGATACCCATTTCAGATAACCACTGTTTTACATTTCCTACATTTGCTATTTCTAATGCCCTGCAAACATCTGATAAGCAAAATATTCTTTGCTTCTGCCTTCTTGGTCCTTCCCTTTTTCAAAGGATAAAAACTCTTCCAGCCGTTCATTGCAGATCTCCAGTCTTGGTCTTTCGCTGTACTGCTTTCTTACCTGCAGCTCCACGACCTGTGTATCATCCCGGTATGCCACCTCATTAAGGGCATCCAGAACAGCTTTTACGATGTTGTCAATATCCGGTTTCTTTGCCGGAAGGAGTTCCCCGTTTAACATAGCCGTCCTTCTTACCTTGGAACAGCTCTTGGGGACCTCATAAAAAGCCTGGATCCGCACTTTGATATATGCTTCATTGAGAAAACGCTGCTCCCCGGCAGCTTCAGTAACTACTGCGTTAAAAACTGGAGTTTTCTTGAGTATTCCCGGAATAACCTCCGCAAAACCTTAACATTTCTTAACATCCCGAAATCGCAGCGTTGCATTTGTCTTTTGCAACGCTGCAATGCAATTTCTTCCCGAACGTTCGTTTTTCTTTTCCGAACGCTCGCTTTTTTATGGAGCGTTCCAGCCAGTATTTACGGAACATTCCGCCCTTTACATGCCACAGATTCGTTGGTTTTATAAGGTATTCGTGTTTGTTTTTAAGCAGCCTGATTCGTGTTGTTTCGTCGTTTTAAAACCCATGGACATTACAGCAAAAACCTGAGAAAACTTGACATTCTACGCGCGTATAGGAAAGATTCGTTTCGTTTTGGAATTTCCATCCTACCATTCTTCCAGGGCAATCCTTTCCGTACTGCTTGTCCAAGTCCGATTGAAGTGCTCTGCACCATTACCACGAAGAGCTTGATTGTATACATAATCATCCCAGATAAAGGGTTTGAGTTCATTGCTCATGGAAGGTTTCCGCAGTTCTCTAAGTCCCTTGCTCTGCCATTGCCTGACTGCTTCTACTGTGGTCCCTACCCTTGCAGCAGTTTCTTTCAGTGTCAGATCTTCCTGGAATCTTGCCCTGAGAACTTCCGGAGCTATTCCCGGCAAATCATCCACAATAGTCCAAATAACCGTTTTTAACTGTTCAGCCTGTATTTTATCCAGGATTTCATTTTCGGAGCAATCTGGACACGCTACGACGTCACACAGAGTACTTTCTTCGTTTTCTCCTACTGGTACATCAAGACTCCCCATTTTATCCAAGACTGCTGCCCGCTTCAGTTCTTCCAGCTTCTCATATCCGACATCCAGATAATAGCAGAGTTCCTGATCAGTCGGTCTCCGGTTAAGCTCCGCATACATGGCAGCAGTGAATTGCTTGTATTTCGTCAACTTCCCCCGGAAATGTCTTGGCAATCTCACAATTTTTCCGCAATCTTCTATGTAGCCATGTATACTCTGCCGGATCCAGAAAGAAGCATAGTGCAGAAAAGAAACACCGTTTTCTGGATCATACCCATTTACTGCATTGCACATTCCAAAATATCCCTGCTGGATCAAATCCTCAATTTCCTCATAAGCTGCATATTTCTTTGCAATAGATCTGATAAATCCTTGGTTCTGCTGCCAGAGCTGCAGCATATTATCAGCAACGTTCTCACCGGCTTTGATTCTCAACACAAGCTGCTTATTGCTCATCTTCTGGCTTGACACAAGGCAACACCCCCTTTACAATAACTGCATACAATCCGGTTGCCTGCTGCCTTGTGCAGTGGGCTATTTTGCTTTTTCCAGATATGCCCTGGCACTTTTCAGTGCTCCCAGGGTATTATCAGCTCTGTTCTCCAAGGTTCTGATAAACTGCCTTACCTCTCTTTCATTCTCTGGCAGATAGTAACCGCCCGGAGGAATGGACGTAGAAAGAATAACAGCACCTTCCCAGCGTTCTTTCTCTACCTGTTTCTGCAATGCCCTGACTGTTCCAAGGTTCAACCTCTTTGCCAGATATTCCGGTGAAAGAGCATTGCGCTGACCTGTTTTCAAAACTTCTTCTACCATTGTTCTCCTTTCTCACTAGTACTCCGAGGTTGAAACAGCTCCGCAAATAGTAAAGACATCTCTTTCCGGAGCTTCCGTTACACAGCGAGAAAGCTTTTTCAAAGAACCACTGATAGATTCTAAATGATGATCAATATTCTTCAGCTGTTCCTCTATCGCTTCCATACTTCCCTTTTCATAATCTGGCAGCAGACCATAGCCGTTTTCTTTGGTGATAACTTCCACATTTCTGTCTCCATAATGCTCTTTCATAACATTCACAGCCATACTTGACAAGTCATATATGTGGCTCAGCTTTTCATATCCCCCACTTTCTGGCTTTCCAACCAGAACACGCATTTCTCCGCTATAATCCTCATCCTCTTCAAACAGTGCAAGAATAAGGTTTCCAACCTCTGCTGCCGAATCCATTGTCTTAATCCATATTTGCTGTTCTTTCATCAGACCGCTCCTTTTGCTCTAAGTCCCATGCTTTTTTCATCAACTGTACTTCACTACATTTCAACTTTTCAATTTCACTCTTGACATTTTCTACTGTATCAATCAGATCGTAAAATTCACCGCCACCCGGATCCACTCTCAACATCTTAGCTTCAGCCGATTTTATAAGATAAACATTCCGATCAATATCACGCCTGGTTTTATTTAGCTGTTCTCTTAAAGCTTTAATATCCAATGTCATGCTACCTTTTCCTCGCTTATACTTTCTTTCACTTAATCTTCTGTTTAAATTCTGCAAATATCTGTCCTCTTCTGGGGTAATTCTTGTATCATCAGAGGTTAAAACCACTCCTTCTCTTGTTAAAATGACAAAAGCATTACAATATTTGAAATAATCTTTCATTTTCCACTACCTGATTTTGCCTGTGTAAAAAAACACATGCTACCATGCTACAACGCTACCTATCGCTCCCTATATTACTCAGTAGCATTAGTAGCATTGGTATTATTAGTATTATTAGTATCATCAGTAGCATTAAATTTCCACCTTCTTGTTTTTGAATTTCCGGGCACTGCATTTATCCCATCAATCCCCTGAAATAAATCATCAAACTCTCTAATAAATTTTCCTATTTTTCGTACATCTTCATTAATCTCCCAAGATAAATATTTACTAGCTGTTTTTATATCATCTGCAGTACCTTCCCAATATCCATTCCCTTGCTGCACCAATTTCTGGATAGTTTCTCTAATAGGATTCTGAGCAAACCAGGCTATTCTTCTCTGTTTATTTACATCTTCCTCTGTGCCAACATACTCCCACTGAAATGTACATTTATTAAAACGTATCTTCAGCTTCTGACTTTCCATATCACGTCCTGTAACATTCAAAGTACCCTCATCAGAATACCGATCTTCTTTCGTGATAATCCACGCACAGTCTAATGCTCCCATAACTCCAACAGATCCTGACAATTCATTAAAAACATCCCCTGGATCTTTCATCTTTCTTGTGTGATGAATGAGTAGTAATGCAATTTCATGACTATCTGCAATTCTTTTCAAAACCTTAAAATCGTCATAATCTCGATCATACCCCGATTGGTTTCTTTTAGCAGGTTGTCGAATCATCTGGAATACATCTACAATAATAAGTTTGATATCTGGATGCTGATTTAACTGATGTTCAATCTGTTCTGTAAATCCTTCATTGATCTTGCTTACTTCATCTTCTGCAGTCAATATGTAAAAATTCTCAGGCCAGTCACCGTTTGGGATAATTTGTTTTAACCGGCTCTTTGGTCTACGCTTTGTACTTTCCAGATCCAGATACAGACAGGCGTATTTGTTACACTGAAAACTTAAGAACTTTTCACCTGTACATACAGCCAGGCACAGTCCCAGAGCCATATAACTCTTAAAATACTTACTAGGTGCACCAATCATTGAAACGCCAACTGGAAGAAGCCTATCCACAATCCACACAATTTGTGGTATTTCCATCTTTTTTAATTCACTTGCACTCACTGCTACAGGATACTTAACTTCTTTCAATGGTCTGGTTTTTCCCTTATCCAGGACTGCATTACTTTTCTTGTCTGCCTCCAGAGCTGGATCCGGGCCAAGCTCTGCCAGTTCCCTTTCTACTCTGTCAAGCTCCGCAAGAGCAGCTTCTTTTTCTGTTCCAGAAGCCGTCTTCTTTTTTCCTTCCACGCTTCATGCTCACCTCTCTTTCTTTCTGATCTTACCCATTCGCTCAGCTCTTTTTGTCCTGGGCGGAAATACTCGCAATATTCCAGATCTAATTGCTCATATTCCTCTGGCAGCAGGTTATTTCTGAGAATATTAAATATATTCACATTTGCCCGAATGATTAGGTTTCTCATCCGCTCATAAAGTTCTGATCCCCACCGATACTCTTTTGCAGCTTTCACAACCGCGTTTACTTCTTCTTGTACTGTCATTTCGCGATACCATTTTTAGTTTGCCAGGCTGTCCATGTAAGCATCTACTTTTGAAAAATTGATCAGATAACATTTACCAATCTTAATTTCTGCACCGGCTTCACCTGCTACCTTACGCATGGTATTCCGTCCTAATCCGTACCTTGCACACGCTTGTTCAATCTTTCCAGTTTTAATTTCTGGCATCTCTTTTCTCGCTTCTCTCATGTTGTCCTCTCCTTTTATCGTTGATATTTATTAATTTATATTGATATTATGAACTGTAATATATATTTTGTCAATACAGGTTTTTATTGTTAATTTCTATTGATTTTTTACATGTACAGTGATAATATGTAATAAACAAAGATAACGTTAAAATAATTTTATGGAGGCTCAATATTATGACGAAAAAAATAAATTTTATTCCCGAGCGTTTAAGAGAATTGAGAAAAAGAGATGGTTCTACCCAAAAAGAATTTGGAGAAAAGGTAGGATGTACAATGGCTTCAATTTCAGCCTACGAGAATGGTTCCAAAGTGCCACCAACACCGACGCTTATAAAAATGGCAGAAACATGTGATTGTTCTATTGACTGGCTCTTTGGCTTAAGAGATGATTCTACTGCAGGAAATGAAGAACCTGCAGCAAAAACCTATTCAGATTATATAAAAAGATTATTTGCGTTAGATGATGGCTCAGTTTCTTTGTGGTTTGATGCTTGTAACGAAACCGATCCCTGCACAGAAACAGCTCGCCTTGCAATTTTATTTACAGATTCTGTTTTAAATACGTTTTTAACAGCTTGGAAAAAGACTCGTGCTCTCTATCTGGATGGAACCATTGACAGTACAATATACCAGGCATGGAAAGAAAAAATCCTGCGCGATTTTAACAATCCTATATTAAAAGATGATAATTCATGGGAAGACTTTTTTAGTGCATATCGAGATCTGCACCGAAATGAATTATGTAGCCAATATGACGCGGTAGTTAGTTCCCTAAGTCTTATCCAACCTTTTGAATAATTAAATGCCAATTATCCTCTCCAATTGGCAGCATTAAAGCAACTTTTTGATTATTAAAATTCCATTGTGGGTAAATTGTGGGTACGACCACATTTCCCCTTGCATTTCTCTCCTAAATATGCTATACTCATGCCCGTTGAAAAGCCCAGAAAAATAAGGTCTTAAGCGGCTTTTCCGCCGATTCCCGGCGCAAAATGAATCGAGTGTTCGTGACCTTCCACTCGTAAAACAAAACTAAAGGAGACAAATGAATATGAAAAACAAGAGTACCCTGTTTCTGGTGCAGGCAGCGCTAATTGCGGCTGTCTATGTTGTACTGACACTGGTGTTTGCACCGTTTAGTTATGGAGAGATTCAGGTTCGAATTTCCGAAGCCCTGACCATTCTTCCATTCTTCACACCAGCTGCCATTCCTGGTCTTTTTGTAGGCTGTATCCTTGCCAACCTGCTTGGCGGTGCAATTCCTCTGGATATTGCATTCGGAAGTATCGCTACCCTCATCGGAGCTGTATTTACCTACAAACTTCGTAACAGCAACAAATGGCTGGCACCAGTTCCACCAATCGTAGCCAATGCAGTTCTGGTTCCATTCGTACTTCGTTACGGCTATTCCGTCAATCTTCCGATTCCACTTATGATGCTTACGGTAGGTGCCGGAGAGATCATTTCCTGCGGAATCTTTGGAATGGTACTTCTCACTGCACTTTCCAAGTACAAGAATACACTGTTTGGCAAACAGGCTGCTGCTAAATAATTTTTTTAATTTGCAAACCCGGGTAAGAGGTTTTTATGATCCTCCTTACCCGGATTTTTTTCTCTATTTTTTCTTTTTTCCAAAAAAGTCTCTCATTTTCATCAATTTCATCATATATTTTATTGCGAATCCTCCCTGCATACTATATAATTAATTGATTAATCTTTTATCAAATTAAAGAGGGCAAGAGGTAAAGAAACAAATGAAAAATTTATGGAACAAATGGACCGGGATTGCACTGGTAAAACGAATCGTCGTCGGTCTGATTCTTGGTGCCATCCTTGGAGTTGCAGCCCCCGGTGCAACCAGCATTGCCATCCTTGGTGATGTATTTGTAGGTGCCCTGAAAGCTATCGCACCCCTTCTGGTATTCTTTCTGGTTCTCAGTTCACTGTGCAACGCAGGAAAATCCCATGGCGGCGTTATCAAAACAGTAGTTGCCCTTTACATGTTCAGCACTGTACTGGCAGCTGTGATCGCCGTTTTCGCCAGCATGATTTTCCCTGTACACCTGACACTTACCAATGCAGCCGCAGACGCCAGTGCCCCACAGGGTATTGTGGAGGTCCTCAGCAACCTTCTTCTGAATATTGTTGCCAACCCGGTATCTTCCCTGGTGAATGCAAACTATGTAGGTATCCTTACCTGGGCCATCCTTCTTGGTCTTGCCCTTCGTACAGCAAATAACACCACAAAAAAAGTCCTTGCTGACATTGCAGACGGAATATCCCTGGTGGTCAGCTGGATCATCAACCTGGCACCCTTCGGAATCTTCGGTCTGGTATTTAACACCGTATCCACCAATGGATTAGACATTTTCAATACCTATGGAAGACTACTGTTGCTGTTGGTAGGCAGCATGCTTTTCATCTACTTTGTAACAAACCCGCTTCTGGTTTACTGGTGTATCCGAAAGAATCCATATCCGCTGATTCTGCACTGCCTGAAAAAAAGTGCCATCACCGCATTCTTCACCAGAAGTTCTGCTGCCAATATTCCAGTAAATATGAAAGCCTGTGAGGAGATGGGGCTCGACCGTGACACCTATTCCGTAACCATTCCTCTTGGTGCAACCATCAACATGGACGGAGCTGCTATCACCATCACCGTTATGACAATGGCAACTGCTTTTACCCTTGGAATCCACGTTGATATCCCAACAGCTATCATCCTCAGCCTTCTTGCAGCCCTTTCTGCATGTGGTGCTTCCGGTGTTGCCGGCGGATCCCTCCTTCTGATTCCTATGGCCTGCTCCCTTTTCGGAATTTCTGACAACATTTCCATGCAGGTTGTAGCCGTAGGCTTTATTATCGGAGTTATCCAGGACTCAGTTGAGACAGCCCTTAACTCCTCTTCTGACCTGCTTCTCTCTGCTTCTGCAGAGTTCAGACAGTGGCGTCTGGAAGGAAAAGAGATTAAATTCTAACACCCAATAATGCTCTGGAAAATATGAGAAAATACTTTGCTTTTTTCTCCTTTTCCAGAGCGTGTTTGAAAAAGGCTCTCTGCAAAATGTGCATCACAATTTGTGGGAGATTTCTCTCAGCTTCTTCAATATCCTTTTCTCCATCCTGGAAATCTGAACCTGGGACATTCCCATTTTTTTTGCAACCTCTGTCTGTGTCATATCCTGAAAATACCGAAATACAATCAGTCTTTTCTCTTCTCCTTCCAATTTTTCCAGAATTTCCTCCAGAAAAATCCGGTTCAAAAGCTTTTCATGGCGATCCTCTTTTTCCGGAAGCCTGTCCACAAGCTGCAAATCCGTTCCATCTCCCTGATACACAGTCTTGTAAATAGAATCCACCTCTGCAGCCGATTCCAGCGTCATCGCCAATTCTTCCATCGGCATATTCATAGCATCTGAAAGTTCTCTTAGATCCGGCTCACGGCCTAACTTTTTCTCCAGTTCCTCCCTCATTTTACAGATCTTATATTGATTCTCTTTTATGGAGCGGCTCACCTTCAGAATTCCATCATCCCTAAGAAACCGCTTAATCTCTCCAATGATCATTGGTACTGCATAAGTAGAAAACTTCACATCAAATTCAGGATTGAAATGATCTACAGCCTTCAAAAGCCCGATGCTTCCAATTTGAAAAAGGTCCTCCATTTCCACCCCTCTCCCCAGAAAACGCCTGGCAACACTATGCACCAGTCCCATATTTTCCGAAAACAAAGTATCTCTTGCCTCTTTATCTCCCTGGTGAATGCGCCCAATGAGAGCAAGAGTGTGATCCATGCTTCCTCCTGATCAATTACCGATTTTTTTGCTCATATGCACACAGGTTCCTTTTCCAACCTGTGAGGTGACTTTAACCTCATCCATAAATGCTTCCATAAAAGTAAACCCCATTCCTGACCTGTCCTGATCAGCGCGGGTCGTATATAAGGGCTCCATTGCTTTTTCCACATCTGCAATCCCTATGCCATCATCCTCAATATCCAGATAAATTGTTCTCTCTTTTCTGACACACTTCATCCGTATCTTATGTACCTCGCCTTGATAGCCATGAATGATACAGTTGGTTACAGCCTCTGACACAGCCGTTTTCAAATCTGCTACTTCCTCCAGTGTGGGGTTCAGCTGGGTGCAAAATGCCGCAGCAGTTACCCTTGCCAACCCTTCATTCTCCGGACGGCTGTCAAAAATAATGGTCATTTCGTTGGAATTTCCCATCAGACTCCCCTCCCTTCCAGCTGCATCTCATTTTCTGTTCTTTCCAGTTCCAGAAATTTACTCACACCTGAAAGCCGCAGCAATTTTTCAATATATCCGCTTACATGGCAGGCCTTCATGCAGCCAGAACGCATCCCCAGAGCCCGGTATCTCCCCATGATCAAACCTACGCCCGAACTGTCCATAAAAACAGTATTTCCAAAGTCAAAACAAATGGTTCTGATATATATTTTTCCCATAATCCTGTCTGATTCTCTCCGGATCAGCTCAGAAGCCGGATGATCCAGTTCCTCAGGCAGTTTAATATTCAGACAGGTTCCCGTAGTTTCAAAAACAGGTTTCATAAATAAAATCCCCCTTTTTTACTCTATTTTGACCCTCTGCACAGAAAAAAGAAAAAGAGATGTGCAGGTCTATCCCGCACATCCCCGGTTCAGAGGTTTCTCATTATTGTAATTCAGAAATTTTTATTCATAATACTGAAAATCACCATTTTCATCATAATATCCGTTTTCGTCGCTGTAATCAGAATATCCGGATTCATCATACCCACTGTCACCAGATGCATCATTGTAAGAACTGTCATAACCAGAGGAATCCGTTTCAGAGCCTTCTGTTGTATTGTCAGTTCCATCATTGCTTTCGGAATCAGAGGAATCTTCGCTGCCCTCAGACTTACTGTCTTCCGTGATTCCAGACACACCAGTAGCTGAACAGATGGTATTATAAATTCCCATTACATCATCTCCCAGCTGATCTTCATAAACCTTCTGGATTTCCAACGCAGCTGCATCATACTCATTCTGTGTATAAGCTGCATACGCATTCAGAAGTGCCTGATAACTGGTGCTCTTCTTCTGCTCGGCATCAAGCTGCTGGGTGATTTCCTCTGCCACATCTCCGGATTCCTTCGCCTCACCCTGGGCTTTGGAAAGCTCCGCACCCTGGCTGACCAGAGACTCGCTGTACTTTACAATCTGTTGATTGGCTTCTCTGTAAATCCCCTGCTTGATAGCCGGAACTGCCAGAAACCAAAATGCAGCCGCACCTGCTGCCACACCCGCCATAAGTGTCACAAACAGTGAAATTCTGGAATTTTCCCTGTAAACTGCCGGCTGTACCACAGTACTTCTGGAAATCTCATCCGAACCTTCTGTCTTGCCCTTGGCACCAAAAAGTCCTTTTTTCTGTTTCTCAAGTCTGGTCGTTACACCGGTTCTCTCATCTACTTCACGAAGAAAACGTAATGTAGTTGTATTGGTCTTGTCAATACGAGCCGCCTTTTTTAAGGTTCTTCTTGCCTTGCCCCAGTCATGATTCTTCATATAGATCAGCGCCAGCAGATGATAACCTTTGATCAGCTTGGTATTCTGGTTCAGAATTTTGCGAAGCTGAATGGCAGCCATATCCTCATGGCCTTCCCTGCAAAGAGCCAGGGCATTATTATATTTTCTTATTGTCTCATTAATAGCATCCAGTTTATTCGAATTCGCCTGAAGACGATTAATATATTCATTCGCAATATTCCGGGTAGGCTGCAGATTCTTACTGATCACCCACTCGCTAAGAGCAGCAACCACCTCTCCCATTTCAAAATACACAAGACCCAGAAGATTTCTCGCCTGGATATTTCTCTTGTTAAAGGTAAGGCTCTGCTTCAGACAGTTAACGGCTCCTGAAAGGTCCCGGATACTGGCCTTCTCCAAGCCCTGATTGTAATAAAGTTTGGATAGATACTCCACCTTTTTCTGGATCAGGACGTTGCACCCGCAATGAGGACAGTAATCCAGATCCTTATCAGCCAGGAACGCGCCGCAATTCATACAGTTCATTAAGTATCTCCTATTCTATTTCATCCTGCGTCCGCTTTTGGACTCCCTGAGCATTTCCTGAAGAATGTCCAGAATATCCGTCAGCTCTCTATCGTAAATAGCCTCTTCTGCGTCTGTCACATCCAGACAGGGCTCAAATTTCTTCAGTTCCTCTTCGTAATCGATCATAAAATTCCTCCACAGACTCCTGAAAAATCAACCAGAAATCCCATGTTTTCTTTTTTCTGCAGACAATTTACTTTTTCAACAAGAGTGTCTTAATCTCTCCCACCAGGTAAAGAGAACCCACGCAGAACAACATTCCGTCCTCTCCTTTGGCCTCGTGCGCCATATGAAAAGCTTCTTCAATATTATCAGAGTTTCCAACATCCTTACAGCCTTCTTTGCAAAAGATCTCTGCCAGCTCCGCAGACGGCACCTCACGGTATCCCCCAACCTCTGTGGTCACAACTTTACGGAATTTTATCCTGCTGCAAATTGTATGGATCATATCCTGGTAATCCTTATCATTCACAGCAGAAAATAAAAGTGTCAGCGGATACTCCTTCTGAAACCGCTCTGCAGTCTCCACAAACCTGCGCACGCCATCCTCATTATGTGCACCATCCACGATCACGCCCGGCAAAATGGTCTCCATTCTGCCCTGCCATCTGGTATTTGCAATTCCTGCCTGCAGCTGTTCCATGGTCACCGGAATCCTGTCTTTCAGCACTTCCATAGTTGTAAGCGCCAGAGATGCGTTCATCACCTGATACCATGCAATAAAAGGAATATGGAACCTGATATCCCCATAATAATCGTCCTCCAGGGAAAAATCAATGCCGTCTTTATTATTTCCCAGTACCTTTGCTCCAGCCTGAATTACTTTATAAGCCGGACTTCCAAGCTCCTTTGCCTTCGCAGCGATCACTTCTGCCGCATCCTTGTCATTTCCATCATAGATTACAGGAACTCCCGGAACAATGATTCCAGCCTTCTCCCCTGCAATCTCTCTTACCGTATTTCCCAAAAACTGCATATGATCCAGACTGATAGATGTGATCACGCAAGCCACAGGATTCTCTACCGCTGTAGTCGCATCCAGTCTTCCGCCAAGCCCGGTTTCCAAAGTCACATAGTCCACCCCTGCCTCTGCAAAGATCACCATTCCCATAAGAAACAGCATCTCAAAATAAGTAGGATGGTAACTACCTTCAGCCACAAGCTCGTCCGCCAGCACTTTCACTCTCTCAAAAGCTTTCAAAAAGGTGTCATCATCAATATTCACCTCATTGATCTGAAACCGCTCGTTGATCTTCACCAGATGGGGAGACGTAAACAGACCGCAGGAATACCCTGCCTCCCTGAGAATAGATGTGAGAAACGCACAGGTACTCCCCTTTCCATTCGTTCCCGCAACATGTATCACCTTAAACTTCTCCTGTGGATTCCCCAGTCTCCTCAAACATTCCTTCGTATGCTCCAGACTGTTCTTTTTGGTAAACTTCGGAGTCTCCTCAATATAAGCAACCGCTTCCTCGTAATTCATAATCTAAACCACCATTTATCTATCGTATTTCGTCCGTAACTTCTCATGCTCATAGTAAGCCTGGCAGAATACTGCCTTCTGAATCGTTACATTACTCTACCATTATATAATAGTCACACCAGAAGTCCACCCCTAATCGTAACTTTTTATCCGACAAACCTCGCACAGAAGAAATCAGAGAGGTTCCGAAAAAATCTCATACGGCAGAATTTGGGGTTAAAAAAGGAGAGGACACAGTCTGAGCTCCAGCGGAGCAAATTTGTCCTCTCCTTTCTTCGGTTTCAGCAAAATTCTGATGTTTTTAATTTTTTTTGGCCGCACACCGCGCTCAGAGCAGACCTGATGAGACCAGGTGCCCAGCCGGGAAACGTTCCTATCGGGAATTCACCTTCCACTGACTATCATACAATGCATAAACCGCTCTGTCAAAGCTCTTACTAAGAGCCTTCCTCGTCGAACTGTTACTTCTCTGTACAACTGCCAGTCTGTCAAAATCCGACAGCTCCGTACCCGAGATCACCAGCATGTTCGGACTTACATATGCCGTATCATACCACTCTCCATTCAGCTTCACCTGACTGGACGGGGTGAAATTCGTGCCTTGGATATAATAAGTCCAATCTGTATCCGACACTAACCGAATGGAATCTAAGGTCACATCATAAAGTCCCATCCGCATCTTTGTTCTCTCAAAAGGATTTTCTCCTCCATAAGCATATCGCTGACCGTACAGCACATCATACTGCAGTGTCTCCAGATCGACCTGATAATTCTTGGTATTTCTTCTTGCCTGATGATATTTCATGATCGTACCCTCATGAATACCAACTCTGTCCAGAACCTCTGCTGCGATCTGATAAGAAGCCAGATTCTCATCCTTCTTGGTAAGTCCCATATTATCCCAGATTACATACTCCGTCTGGAAAAGATACTTATTTTTCAGATCCTCCACAGTCAGTCCCATAGTCGGCAGATGATCCCCATACATAACCAGGATCACATCCTCCGGATAGTCCGCCAAAGCATCTGTTAACTCTTTCACAAACTGATCCATCTCATGAATCTGATTCACATAGTACTCCCATTTACAATTCAGCTCATCCGTAGGAGAACCGGAAACTGTAATAGAAGGATTGTCCAGAATGGGCTCGCTTGGATAATCACCATGTCCCTGCACGGAAATGGTATACACATAATCCGGACTGTCAGTAGAATCCAGACACTTAATGATCTCATCCGTCAACACACTGTCTTTTACCCATCCAAGAGGATTCTGCAGGTTCTCATCTGCCATATACTCTTCAGAAGTAAAGGTGTCAAATCCCAGATTGGGGAAAACAGACCTTCTTCCATAGAAGTTGGCTTCATTATTATGTACCGCATGTGTAGAATACCCCAGATTTTTCAGAACATAGGGCACACTTTCGCAGGTAGTCTCCTTAAGAATACTCTTGTAAGGATATTCACCTGGTCCAAAATAGTGAAGACTCATACCTGTAATGGTCTCAAATTCCGTATTTGCCGTACCGGCTCCAACAGAAGGAACCTTGTAATATCCGGAAGAATACTCTTTCATCAGCTTCCTGAAGTTCGGGATTGGATCTTCAGAAATATCCAGGTAATTTACCAGTGTCGGGTCAAAGAAAGACTCTAGCTGAAGGAACAGAATATTCGGTCTCTTTCCATCCTCCTTGGTCTTTGGAAGATTGGACTCTGTCTTCTCAATCCGGTTAATCTCATCCTCAGAATAATCCCTCGGCTCACTGATGCCTGTATTAAAAATAGTAGTCGCCAGACAATAAGGATAACCATAATCCTCATAAGCAAACGCAATATTGCCAAAATAATTAGACAAAACCCTTTTTTCAAGAGCCAGCTGTGTCACGCCTCCAAAAGCCACAAAACCAGCAATTACCAGCGGAATCACATACCGGTACTTAATCTTCTGCTCACACTTCGGTCCCTTGACCAGTAGGATCAAAAGCCCCAGCACCACAATTCCGATCAAAATACATCCGATCACCACACCATAAAACGGCAGATATTTCTGCATGATCGCAATACCATCCGTCAGCATATGCAGATCCGGTCCGGTAAATGGTGTAACACGGTTCATCAGAAGAATACAGTTTACGATTCCCAGAAACAGCCAGAAAACGGAAACCACAACTCTCCAAAAGCACCGCCTGTGAAACAGATAAACGATCAGCATTGTAGTAAAAATAAACATCGTATTATAAGCAAATACCAACGGTTTTCCCGTCATATAATCCCAGGCCTCCACTACAGAATGGCGGCACAGTGCCTCTATAAGGAAATAGAGCACTGCGCACCAGAGTGCCTGGAGAATCAGGGAAATCTTATTGCAAAATTTGCTCAGCTTCATGCAAAATCTCCTTTTTATCTCTTAAGCTGCTCAAGCTGTGTTTCAACCTTATCTTTCATCTCTTTGTACTTCGCAAGCTTCTCCTTCTCTGCATCAACCTTGGCAGCAGGAGCCTTATTTACGAAATTTGGATTATTCAGCATTCCCTCACAGCGGGCGATTTCCTTAGTCAGTCTCTCCTGCTCCTTTGTCAGTCTCTCAAGTTCTTTTTCCTTGTCAACAAGGTCTTCCAGAGGCATATAAACAACTGCATTGGAAACAACAACAGAAACTGCATCCTCACCGATACCAGTCTTATCCTGCTGAACATGGATTTCTTTTGCAAAAGCAAGGTTTGCAAAGGATTTCTTGCTGTTCTCATACATCTGACAGATAGCAGCATCTTTTCCAACAATGATCAGATGTGTCTTTCTGTTCTGCGGAACATTCATGCTGGTTCTTGTGTTACGGATGCCACGGACAACCTCCTGGAAACTTCCGATTGCAAGCTCAGCCTCAGGAGAATTCCACTCGTCCTTATATACCGGCCAGTCAGAGATCATTATGGACTCTTCCTCCGGAAGCAGTGTGCAATAAATTTCCTCTGTGATAAATGGCATAAACGGATGAAGCAGCTTCAGTCCCTGGGTCAGTGCTGTGCGAAGTGTCCAGAGAGACTCGTTTGCTGCCTTTGGATCCTCTTCTGCCTTCCACAGACGAACCTTGGCGATCTCAATGTACCAGTCGCAAAGCTCATCCCACAGGAAATCATAGATCTTCTGAACTGCAATACCCAGCTCATATTTTTCCATATTGTCAGTTACTTCTTTGATCACATTGTTCAGTCTGGAAAGGATCCATTTGTCCTCAGCGCAAAGAGAACCGATCTCCGGCTCCGTTACATCCTTTCCTTCCAGATTCATAAGAACGAAACGGGAAGCATTCCAGATCTTATTTGCAAAGTTACGGCTGGATTCTACACGCTCCCAGTAGAAACGCATATCGTTTCCAGGTGCATTACCAGTCATCAGAGTGAGACGAAGAGCATCTGCGCCGTACTTGTCGATTACTTCCAGAGGGTCAATACCATTTCCAAGGGATTTACTCATCTTGCGTCCCTGGGAATCTCTTACCAGACCATGGATCAGCACATGATGGAACGGTGTCTTGCCAGTCTGCTCAAGAGCAGAGAATACCATACGGATAACCCAGAAGAAAATAATGTCATATCCGGTTACCAGCACGTCTGTTGGATAGAAGTACTCCAGTTCCGGTGTCTTGTCCGGCCAGCCAAGTGTGGAGAATGGCCACAGAGCAGAGCTGAACCAGGTATCCAGAGTATCCTCGTCCTGATGAAGATGTGTGCATCCGCATTTCGGACATTTTTCCGGCATTTCTCTTGCAACTACAGTCTCACCGCACTCATCGCAGTAGTAAGCCGGGATTCTGTGTCCCCACCACAGCTGACGGGAAATACACCAGTCACGGATGTTCTCCAGCCAGTGAAGGTAAGTCTTGTCAAAACGCTCCGGAACGAATTTCAGATCTCCATCCTCAAGAGTCTTGATAGCAGCTTTGGCCATTTCATCCATCTTTACAAACCACTGAGGCTTGATCATCGGCTCTACGGTTGCATGGCAGCGGTCATGTGTTCCAACGCTGTGATTGTGCGGAACAACCTTCACCAGAAGGCCAAGCTTGTCCAGATCCTCTACCATGGCTTTTCTTGCTTCGTAACGATCCATGCCGGCGTATTTACCACCCAGCTCATTGATGGTAGCATCATCATTCATGATGTTAATTTCCGGAAGGTTGTGTCTCTTTCCAACCTCGAAATCGTTAGGGTCATGTGCCGGTGTGATCTTTACGCATCCGGTACCAAATTCTTTATCAACATACTCATCGGCAATAACCGGGATCTCTCTGTCTGTGAGAGGAAGCTTCAGCATTTTGCCAACAATGTCTTTGTAACGGTCATCATCCGGGTTTACTGCAACTGCAGTATCTCCAAGAAGTGTTTCCGGACGTGTTGTTGCAATTTCCACGAATTTTCCTTTTTCTCCAACAACCGGGTAATTGATGTGCCAGAAAAATCCGTCCTGATCCTCATGCTCAACCTCTGCATCGGAAATGGAAGTCTGGCATACCGGACACCAGTTGATGATACGGGAACCTTTGTAGATGTAGCCTTTTTCATATAACTTGATGAAGACTTCCTGTACAGCCTTGGAGCATCCCTCATCCATGGTGAAGCGCTCTCGCTCCCAGTCTGCAGAAGCACCAAGCTTCTTCAGCTGGTTGATAATTTTTCCGCCGTACTCTTCTTTCCACTCCCAGGCATATTCCAGGAATTTCTCACGGCCGATTTCTGCCTTGTCGATGCCTTCTTTTTTCAGTTTCTCAGTAACCTTAACCTCTGTAGCAATAGCTGCATGGTCAGTTCCCGGCTGCCACAGTGCTTCGTAGCCCTGCATTCTCTTGAAACGGATGAGAATGTCCTGCATAGTTTCATCAAGTGCATGTCCCATATGCAGCTGTCCGGTTACGTTTGGCGGCGGCATAACAATGGTAAATGGTTTCTTATCCGGGTTTACTTTTGCATGAAAATATCCGTTGTCCATCCATTTCTGGTAAAGACGTTCCTCGATTCCTTTTGGATCGTAGGTCTTTGCAAGTTCTTTGCTCATGATTTTCCTCCTAAAAAAAGAGCCCCTCACACAATTGTGTGAAGGGCGAAATTAACGCGGTACCACCTTCATTATGTGCAAAATGCAAAGTACTGTTTCCCTGAATTCATTTACAGTCTTCGCTCTGTTGTACACATATCTCTTTCCTGTAACGCTGGAATTGCGTGAAAACTTACTGCAGATATCACTGCTTGTTCAGTTTCCCGGCTCAGAAGCTACCTTCAGTGAATGCGGATCTCAAAATGTCTTCCACCACAGTTATCCCTGGACATTTCTCTCTGGGAGGGCATTTACTTACTCCTCTTCTTCAACGCTTTTCGCTGCAGCGGTCTGATCTCCTTGTAAATATCCGGAAAAAGCCGCCACTTTTATGGATATAACTATAATTGCATTCTTCCGGCTTGTCAAGCTAATTTCAAAATTTCTCAATTACACCGCTCAGACAGTGTTTTCTCAATATTTTTTATTCCACACTCTTTAAGGATTCCACCATATCAATAGTTTTCAGCTTAAAATGCATCACCCCATTCACCACAATGGAAAATATGCTTGTCAGAATTCCACTGTATAAAAAGCTCAACGGCTTAATATTACGTCCAAACATAACTGCATCCACCTCAACCGTAGTAATCACATACCTGTGAATGAGAATTCCAAACACTGCTCCAAACATAATTCCAAGCACTGTCAGGATCACGTTTTCCCGAAGCACATACTGGGAGACCTCTCCGTCATAGAAGCCAAGCACCTTCAAAGTTGCCAGCTCCCTCTGTCTTTCTGTAATATTGATATTATTCAGATTATACAATACCACAAAAGCCAGCATTCCTGCGGAAACGATCAGCACCAGGATCACCGCATCCAGAGTGCTCAGCATACGGTCAACCTGTGATGCCAGACTACTGGTATAACTGATGCTGAGAGCACCAGGATTAGCAAGGATCCGGCTTCCTGCCATTTCCAGATCATCCTTGCAGTCTTCCTGCATAGTAAACACAATGTTCTCATACTCCGGCTTTTCCCCGAACGTCTGCTCATAAACCCTGGGCGTCATATAAAGGTAATGGCTCATATAATTCTCTGTGATCACAGCCACCCTCACCTTATATTCCTTATCTCCCTTTTTTAGGGGAATCATATCTCCCACCTTTAATCCCAGCAGGGATGCTGTTTTCTCGGAAATAGCAGCACCTTCGTCGGTAAGCTCATATGTTTCCCCGGTAATACGGTTCTTTAAGGTTACATCCTTTGCAAACTCACTCAGGCTCTCTGGCACAAACAGATAAATACTGACGCTGGAGCTGCCTTTAGGAGCACTGATCTTCGTCATCTGTACCCGATTGCAATGGGCGATTTGCTCATTTTCCTTCATGTATTCAAACAGCTCTGCATGTTCTTCCTCTGTAGCATCGCTGTCCTCAATCACCATTCCGTCATAATGCTGAAGCTCCCGGTACTGAATAGCGGCAATATCACTGATGGAATCCTGAATCCCAAAGCCAACCAGCATCAGTCCCATGCTTCCTGCAATTCCAAAGACCGTCATGATTAGGCGCTTCTTGTAACGGAAAAGATTTCGAATTGTGGACTTCCAGGAAAAGCTTAAATGCTTCCATATAAATGTGAGCCGCTCCAGCAATACCCGCTTGCCCTCTTTCGGAGCCGGTGGGCGCATAAGAGAGGCCGGTGTCTCCTGCAGCTCCTTTCCACTTGCAAAAAGAGTCGCTCCAACTGTACATACAACAGAGGCTGCGGAAGCGATCAGTGCGAAGCCAGGCTGATAATCAATGGAAATGGTATTTGCCACGTTATGATACATAATTCCATAAGCAGTTATAATAATGTATGGAATGATTTTCTCTCCGATCAGCATTCCCAGCACACTGCCAAGAAGAGTTGCAAAAAATGCATAACAGATATATTTTGCTGCAATAGCAGACTTCTTATATCCCAATGCCTTCAAGGTACCGATCTGGGTTCGCTGCTCCTCCACCATACGAGTCATAGTGGTAAGACTGATCAATGCCGCTACCAGGAAAAAGATGACCGGGAAAACCTGACCGATGTTTCGAAGACGGTCTGCATTATCACCGTAATCCGTATATTCCGGAAGATCCTCCCTATCTGTGACCATCCACTCCGGCATTTCCAGATCTTCCAGTTCCTTTTTCGCATCATTCAGCTTTTGCTGATTCTCGGCAATCTCATCCTCCGCATCTTTTTTGGCGTCTTCGTACTCTTTCTTTCCATCTGCAAGGTCTTTCTCACCTTTTTTCAAGTCTTTAGCCGCATCTTGAAGCTTTTTCTCATTGTCTGTAATCTCTTTTTCACCGTCTGCAAGCTTCTTCTCATTGTCTGCAATTTCTTTCTCACCATCGGCAAGTTTTGCCTCATTTTCTGCAATCTCCTGTTCACCGGAAGTAAGCTTTGCCTCATTTTCCGCAATTTGCCGGGCACCGGAATGATACTGTTCCAGGCCGGAAGCATACTGCGCTTCGCTGTCATTCAGCTTTGCCACATTGGCATCCAGTTCCGCCTGTCCTGCTGCCAGAGTCTCTGCATTGGAATCAATTTCTTTCTGGGCTTTATTCAGTTTTTTCTTTGCTGCCTTTAACTGCTTCTGACCTTTTTCCAGTTCCTGTTCCCCTGCCTCTATCTCAGCTTTCGAAGCAGCAAGAGTATTCTCCTGTTCCTGAATCTGAATCCATCCGGCGTCAATCTCTGCCTGACCTGCTGTTATCTGTTCCCGTCCAGCATTCAGCTCGCTTTCTTTCTGAGAAAGCTGGGAAAGTCCATTCTCGACTGCTGCAAGCCCGCTTTCCAACTCACTTCTGGTCGCTGCAAGCTGCTGCCGCTGACTCTCAATCTGCGCTTCACTTGCCTGAATCTGCTGGCTTACCGCCGCCTCCTGTTCTTCCAGTGCAGACACCTGAGCTGCCAGAATATCTATTTCCTCCTGGGAAGCATCCGGATTTTCCAGTGCTGCGTTGTAACTTGCGCGTACTATCTCAAGCTGACTCTGCAGCTCCGTCAGCTGAGCTTTTGCACTTTCCAAAGCACTTATTCCATCCTGAAGCTGTGCTTCTCCTGCTGATACCTGGGAAAGTCCATCTGTAATCTGCTGCTTCTGGGCATTTAACTGGGTTCTGGTACTTTCGATCTGCTGCTGTCCGGCAATGATCTCCGCTTTTGACTGATCCAGTTCACTTTGCTTTGTTGTCAAAGTCTGCTTTGCGGCTTCTAACTGCTGCTCGCCTGCCTCAATCTGGGCTTTTCCATCTGCAAGTTTCGCTTTATTTTCATCTAAAGTCTTCTGATTTTCCTCTAATTCTGCCAGACCACTGGTTACCTGCTTCTGCGCGGAATCAAGCTGAGCCTGTCCGTCAGCAAGCTGGGCTTTTGCTGCATTTACCTGACTCCATCCATCATCCAGCTGGCTTCTGGCAGTGTCAAGCTGGCTTTTGCTGGAGGAAAGCTGACTCTTGGCAGATTCCAGCTGACTTTTTCCATCAGCAAGCTGCGCTTTCGCATCTTCTAACTGGGTTTTCCCATCAGCAAGCTCTGTCTTCGCATCTTCCAGCTGTTTTTTCCCATCGGCAAGCTCTGTTTTTGCGTCTTCTAACTGGGATTTTCCATCTTCATACTCTTGCCTGCCGTCTTCTAAATCCTTTTCACCTTTATCTAATTCTTCTTTTGCGTCAGCAAGTTTTTCATCTGCCTCTTTTTTCCCATCGTCCAGCTTCTTCTGGGCATCATTGATTTCCTCCTGTGCATCTGCCTTCACAGCTGCAAGGCGGATCTGACAGCGATCATCTGCTATGTTTTCAACACGACCTTTGATTTTGGCGATCAGATTCTCATAACCGTCTGTATAACTTGTAAGGCCCTTTGCACCATGAACGGTCACATAAATCTGCGTATAAATTTCCTGGTCAAAATCTTCCGGGAGCACATATCCAAATCCATTGACTTCACCAGTTCCAAGGGTGGTATTTCCTCTATTAAAGGAAATATAAAGAGGACTTCTTCCAGTTCCCACTACCGTATATTCTGTGGTCACAAGAAGGGGGGAATCTCCATCTTCACGCAAAGCCACCTTATCTCCTACCTTATATTCATTGGTAGAAGCAAATGTGCTATCCAGAAAAATCTCTCCACTTTTTTCCGGAAGGCGTCCCTCCTGCACATCCAGTTTATTCACTGTGTCATTTATGGATTCAATGTGAAGAACCTTCTGCTTCTGGCCTTCCCCGCACATCACATCGGTAGACCAGGCACCTTCTGCGGACTCAATGCCATCTATACTTTCTATAGAAGAAACATCATCAGATGTCAGGCCCATTGTGCCCACAACCTTGATATCCATCAGGCTGCTTTCGTCATAATAGGCATCTCCGGAATAGCGCATATCCGGCGAGGAAGCCTGAATACCGGAAAAGAAGGCCACTCCGAGAGCCACGATCAGAAGAATGGAGATAAACCTGGATTTGCTTTTCCGGATCTCCATCCAGAATTCTTTTCTTAATGCTTTCATCTCTCACCTACCACTCAATTTCTTCTACCGGGGTTGGGTGGGCATTCAAAGTCATCTGTGCCACCTTGCCGTTTTTTATTTTAATCACGCGATCTGCCATAGGCGTCAATGCAGAGTTATGAGTGATAACCACTACTGTCATCCCCTTTTGGCGGCACATATCCTGTAAAAGCTTGAGAATTGCCTTACCAGTCTGGTAATCCAGCGCACCTGTAGGCTCATCACAAAGGAGCATCTTCGGATTCTTGGCAAGAGCTCTTGCAATGGAAACTCTCTGCTGTTCACCGCCTGATAACTGGGCAGGAAAATTTCCAAGTCTGTCTTTCAGGCCCACCTCTTCCAAAACAGTTTTCGGATCCATGGGGTTCTTACAGATCTGTCCTGCCAGTTCTACGTTTTCCAGAGCTGTCAGATTGGGAACCAGATTATAAAACTGAAAAACAAATCCAATATCGTCCCTGCGGTAGCTGGTGAGCTGGCGGTTATTGTATTTCGCTATATTCCTTCCATCTACCCAGATCTGACCGCTGGTGGCAGTATCCATTCCTCCCAGAATATTCAGAACCGTAGTCTTACCAGCGCCACTGGGACCTACGATCACGGCAAACTCGCCTTTTGCTATGTTAAAGCTGATCTCATCTACTGCGATTATTTTTACTTCTTTTGTTCCATAAATCTTGGAAACCTTTTCAAGGTGAATATAGTTTTCTATGGTATCCTGCAATTTATCACACTCCTGTTTTTCAAATATGTTTTAATTTTAGTATAGCATTGCAGGTTTTTTTGTTCAATCAGAGAAAGTATGAAATTTCTATAAAGATAACTATACGTTACTGGTCACGGAGTAAACAGTAACAACTATACCAATCGCGTAGGATATGAATTCAAGTGTGCAGTTATAAAAATTATAGTTATTTCAAAAACAGCCTCTGACTTTCCCAGTAAAAAAGTCAGAGGCTGTTTTTCTTTCCTGCTCATCAATTGCAGAATATATAATTACAATCCGCATATCCGTATTTCATAAGGCGTGGAGAATATACATACCAGTATTTATCCGAACTGGAATCAATTACTACCACAGTATCACCGGTATTCAGTTCACCAATCTCATTTGCCGCATCATATCCCATAGCGGATCGAAGAGCCAGATAGCCGGTAGGCACTTTTACATACAAGGTAGCATATGCATTTCCACCCACCAGATAATCTTTGTTTACAAATCCATTGGTATCATATTTCGGGGAATACACATACCAGTACTGGGAATCACTTGTATCCAGAAGCTGTACGGTATCACCGGAATATAATTCCCCGATTTCATTGGAAGCATCATATGCCTTCATATTGCGAAGTGCCAGATAGCCCTTGGCAACACTGACCGTTCTTATTTCGCCAAAATAGCTGGAATCTGTATCCAGTCCCTCTTCTCTGTACAGGTACTCCTGGTTCACATATCCATAGCCGTCCAGTTTCGGGGAATACACATACCAGTACTGAGAATTGCTGCTGTCGGAAACCCAGACGGTATCTCCTGAATAGAGCTCACCGATTTCATTAGATGCATCATATTCCGGTACATTGCGAAGAGCCAGATATCCGGTGGAAACGCTTACGGTCCACATTGTATCATAGGAAGATACGGAAGATGTCACAGAATCCAGATAATCATTATTCACGTATCCGAAATCGTCATACTTAGGAGAGTATACATACCAGTAACCAGTGGCACCAGTGTAATCCATCACTTCCACCAGATCGCCACTGTAAAGCTCTCCAATCTCATTACCGCTATTATAGGATGTATCTGTCCGAAGAGCCAGATATCCAGTAGCAACATTCACACGGTAAGTATTACAGGAAGCCTCTGCCTCCTGCGTAGTTCCGGGAACTGAAAACGCAAGGGCTGCAGCTGCAAGAACAGGTATGCAAATCTTCTTCATTTTCGTCATAGAAAAATCCCCCTTCATATAGTCGTTGCTGTCCACCCCATGACCAGCAACATACAATTTTCTGAAAAAAAACTTTTTTCATGTATTTATATATGAAAATTATAACGGATTAACCATGGCTTTTCAACTCCGTTTTTCTTATTATACACCACCTGACTCTGTTTTTTGTAATGCTTCATTTCCATCTGAATTACCAGCCTCTTTACCGGAAGCTCCTGTCTGCTGTTCATCAATGCTTCCACCGGGAGCTCTCATCTGCTGTCCATCACTGCCTCCACTGGAAGTTCCTGTCTGCTATTTATCAACGCTTCCACCGGGAACTCCTGTCTGCTGTTCATCAACGCTTCCGCCAGGAGCTCTCATCTGCCCTCCATCACCTCTTCCGCCGGGAACTCCAATGCCTTCTCCTGCTCCACCTCCCATGGACATACTTCCCATCACACTAAGTTCAATGCCGGAACCGTCTATAAGAGTGGATGAGTCCGCCTTCTGTCCATCATCTGTGGAAGGAATTGTGCCGTCCAACTGACCGCTTACACTTTCCCCGCGGAGATTTATTACTTCATACAGCATTTCGACAGCTGCCTCATACTCTTCATAGCTGTAAAATGCAGTGGGATCTTCTGCCACAAGCTCATCAATCTGGCTGCGGATCCGCTCATAAGTTTTCTGGAATTCACCGCCATTTACATATTTCTCTACAAGCTCATTTAAGTACTCATGGTATTTCGCCAGATATTCTTCATTTTCCAGCAATGCATCAAAGAAGTTTGTAATAGAAAATGGTGTGTCAATAGCATCGTTTATCACAGATGTGGCACCAGAAGACTGACCTCCCATTCCACCACCCATGGACATTCCTCCAAAAGAAAGATTGTAATCCCATGGGAGAATATTCAGTTTACCGTTGTATTCATAGAGATAATAATTATGGGCCATTGTACCGGAAAGACTGTCATCGTTTACCACAAAGGTGTGAACTGCCATATATTTCAAGATATTGTCTACATCCATATACGTCTCAAGATCTGTGCCTTCACTAATATTCTTCAGGGCTTCTACCACGCGCTTATGATCTTTTTTGCCCGAGCTGGTAACTTCTCCGTCCCAGATAGTGGAGTAGCTGTCAAGGTCATCATCTGTGTAATTCAGATCCGCGCCTCCGCTGCCACCTATGGCACCCATCTTAAAATCTGAAAAATCAATATCCTCAGATTGTTCACCATTTTGGGAAAACTGAAATTCATCTGGCATTTTGTCATTTTCACTCTGGGGCATCTGAATATTCTCCGGCGGATTTCCCATTTGCGGTGCACCACCTTGGAAACCGCCTCCCTGTGGCATCTGACTTTCACTGCTTGCTGATGGGCTTTCTTTTTCACTTTCCGCCGTTTCCCCATTGTCTGTACCGGATTCCTCGTTTTCCTTCCTGTTACTATTCTGGCTGTCTTCTCCTGTCTTTTCACCATCACTTTCCTGACTGTCTTCTCCTACCTTTTCTGCGTCAATACCGGGAAATTCGCCTCCATCTTTCCCTTCCTCCCCATCACCGCCGCCAACACCCATGCTTTCCGGCTTATACAGATTTCCATCTTCTGTGCCATAATTGCGCAGCATAAAACTGTCCTCTACAGCTTCCAAAGCCAGATACATGCCCCGGTAATCTCCGTTTACACAGATTTTTGCATAATTATAAAGTGATGCATCCACATCCAGATACTGATACATATCATAAACAACAGCTTCTTTCATATTGGTAGCGTCAGCATAATTATTATTCAAAATCAGTTTATCTAAACCATAGCAGGTCTGCCCTTCAATGTAATGATCAAATTCCAGTTTAAAGCTGTACCGATCTGTATCGGGGGCACTTGCAATAGACGAAAGGCTGGTATTTCCCTTGGGCCGTATTCCCACAGAATAGAACTTCTTGCCATTTACCACAACATCGCAGGAATAATATTCTTCAGAAATAGCATTTTCCAGCATCTCATTCCAGTCATCCTCATCCATAAGAATATCGATATCCATAACCTGGTCTGTATCAAACAGTTCGGTTTCGTATTCCATGGTCACAGCATTATTTCCGTAAACAGCCTGAAGCTGCTTGGAAAAAGCGGATGTCGCAAGACAGAGAATCACCGCCAGTGCCATAAGTGCAGAAATGATTTTTGTTATATATTTATTTGTAACCATATGTCTATTCCTCCTGTCAGTTTTTTCTCATCCTTTTCCTGAAAATCTGTCAGGGGAAGTACTGTTCACACCGAACGCCTCGCAGAACTTTTCAGGATTTTTTCTGCACTTCCCGGATTGTCTCTGAGCAATTCCCATCAGGACATATATTCTCCGTTATAGCTTACCAGAGTCGCGTTTTCCACGCCTGTGATCTCATTGAGACGATTCACAAAAGCAGTCTCCCCATCTTTCATCCGAATCTCTGCTGTAAATTCAATTCCCTGTGCATTTACCGTCTTTGATTTCACGGCATACTTTTTTACGGCTTCTTTCATGAGGGAAACAGCTGCATTTTCTGCATTCTCGTCCTGACAGTCCAGAATCAGCAGATATGGATTGTCATGTACCTTTCTATTGGCAAAAAGAATCAGGATCACACCAATAATACCAGAGCCAATCACAGCCAGCGGCAGCATTCCGGCACCAATTACAATTCCTGCAGCTACAGCCCAGAACAGATACACAATCTCCATAGGCTCTTTGATTGCTGCACGAAAGCGCACAATAGAAAGAGCACCAACCATACCAAGCGACAACACAACGTTTGATGTTACTGCCAGGATTACCAGAGTAGTCACCATAGTCATCCCCACCAGAGTCATGGCAAAACCGGTGGAATACATTACACTGTTAAAAGTTTTCTTATAAACCACAAAAATAAACATCCCGATGACAAGAGCTGCCACCATTGCGATCAGGGTATCTGTTGCTGAAAATTCTGTTATATTTTCCAAGAAACTGGATTTAAAAATATCATTAAATGTCATAATTGTTATACTCCTATATTTTACATTCTTAAATATGAAATCATATCCATCTAATATACTTTCTTCCCGGAGCAGCCACAACGGGCGAATATACTATGATACTGAACACTTTATCCGTATGTTCTGCATGCTGCATATTTGGAAAAAGATTCCTGCCTTACTCCATCTGTCTGGATCAGATTCTGTATCACCCCGGGCAAAAAAGCATCATACTTTACTTCCATGATCATCTCTCCCGGACACTGCTGTCCCGTCTCCACATCATACACTTTTTTTTCCAGAAATTTTCCGTGGTACATAGTGGTCCGTACATTCCAGTCAAAGGTGATCCGTACATTTCCTGCCGCATAAATGTAGGGCTCCCTTGTATAAGAAACAAGTACTCTCGGCCGCAGCTGCTGGTACTTCATTTTTCCATAAAGTTCCTGAACCAATGAAGAGGAATGTGTCTTCATCCACTCCAAATCACCATTAAGTAGTTTTCTGCACTCTTTTTCCGTCAAGCCAGCGCTTACTTTTATGCAAAGATTGTTATTTTTTATCTTTTTTTCAAGTGTAATCCGTTCAAAATTATCATTATAGTAGCGAATCCGAAACTTTTCTCTTTTTGCCATACCATTCACTTTTTCCCGCAGTGCTTTATCCTGGATATTGTCAAAGTAGATACTTCGAATGCTGTAGGTTCCATCTGCCCTTGTATGGGGATCCATTTTCATCACCTGACGGAAACGGCTCCGAAGCTGCAGATACTGCCAGTAGTTTATGGTATATTTTAACTCATGACGATAATGTTCTTTTTTCTCCATTTGCTTCATCCTCCCTTCCCGGAGTCTGACATATTGTAATTTTCCAATACAAGCTCCGCTTTTTACAAATCCAATATAATAAACACACAAATATTGGATATATCGATTCCAAATTATAGAAGCTGAACCTGAAATGTACTTAAAAAAATATGTGACTATTCTGCGAAACTTTAAGAACCTCTTATTGCAGTTTTTTAACCTTTCGTGGAATACACCAGAATCTCATATAAATACAGGATTTGATCTATTGCATTATGCACACAAAAAAAGCCCCATGCTCTATAGCATGAGGCTAGAGTGTGTTTGAAAAAAACACTTATCAGAATTATTTTTTCAGACAACCGTAGCTGCCTGTCTTATCTTTTCCATTGAAATATTTCTTTGAAAATTCCTCCGCCGGACAAGGTCTGGAATAATAGTATCCCTGAAGCAATTCCGGCTTATAAGTCTGGACAACGGAAAGGATTTCCTCATTCTCCACACCTTCCACACAAACCTTTATTCTGGTCTGCTTACTCAGATTCATAATATATTCCAGAATCGCCTGATCCATCTCATCATCCTGAATGGAACGGACAAACGTATGATCGATCTTGATCCACTGTGGTTTCAGCTTGCGAAGCAATGCAATGGATGAGTACTCCGTGCCGAAATCATCCAGTGCCATATTGATCCCCATATTTTTAAAATATTCAAAATCATCCCGAAGGCCGTTGGGATCGGATACCTTACAGCTCTCTGTAAGCTCCAGGATCAGCTGCTTCTCCGGTGTGCCGGATTCTTCCACGATCCGTGTCACCATTTCCCTGAAGCCTTCCTGAAGTATCTGGATATAAGAAACATTCACGGAAATTACAAAATCAGGATTCTCCATGCGCCACAAGGCCGCCTGGGCAAGTGCCTCATTCAAAAGCCACTCTCCCACCTGTCTGATGGTTCCGTCTTCCTCCAGGATGGGAATAAATTCCATTGGGGAAACCAGGGTTCCATCCGGCAGATAAAAACGCATCAGAGTCTCAGCACCATAAACCTCCTGAGTCTCTCCGTTCACCAGAGGCTGGTATACCAGTGCAAACCCTCTGCAATTATTGGCAACAGACTCACGGAGCACTTCCTGCAGTCGGAATTTCTCCACTGTTTTTCTGTGCATTTGTCCGGAAAACTGCGCAATGCTGCCACGTCCCACTTTCTTCGCCTGCTCAAGGGCGTATTCCACATTTGCATGCAAAGTCTCGAAATCCTCTGCATCCTGTGGAAAAAAGGCCACTCCGCAGGAAATTGTCAACTGGATCTCCAGATTCATCTCCCTGGGGACTTCCTCCGAAAATCTCTGCACTTCCCGGTAAATCCGGTCAAGCGCACTCTCGGATTTCTCCGTGGTAATACAATAGAATTTACCTCCTGGTCCTCGATAAGAAATAACGCCCTCCATACTCTGACATTTCTGTCCAAGACGCTGCAGCACCTCATCTCCTACCAGATACCCAAGAATATCATTGATTCTCTGAAGTCTGTCCACATCAAAAAGAAGAACCGCACCTTCCATTCCATGACTGATAAATGACGGAAGCTGCTTCTTCAGCTCATGAAACGTATATAAACCAGTGGGCTGGTCAAACTTGGCATTCACACCAAGATTCATCATCGTGCCAACAAAAAGGCCAAGGCTTCCATCCGCATTCCGCTCCACAATTCCCTGGCACCTTACCCATACATATTTCCCATATTTATTTAAAGCCCGGTATTCACAATTATGCCGGTTGCTTTTCCCCTCAAAAATACGACCGATATCCTCCAGAAAAATATGCTGGTCTGCAGGATGGATATGCTGTACCCATTCCTTCGCCGTATTCTCTATAAATTCTCCCGGCAGATTGAAGTAATCCACACTTGGCTTAGACCATCTGGAAAAATCGCGTTCCAGGTCTGCTATATAAATGTACATATTATCTGAAGTCTGAGACAGAGCATCAAATATATGGCTGTCAAGATTAGAGATATCTATCACACAAAATCACTGCCTTCCCTTTTCCCCTAATACATCAATATTTTACCATACTTTGCACAATTCTGTCTACAGTTTTTGACAATTCTGCACATAAAATGTTAAAAAAGTATAAACAGAAGAATAAATAATACAAACATTTTTATGATAATCTGTAACCATTCCGTAGATGCCAGAGCCTGTTTGAAAAATCATCCTGCAATCCGCACGTCACACTTTGCGGCATATTTTGCCCGAATTCGTTTGTTGCAGCCCGTAAAAAAGGTACTATATTTCCCATTTCAGGAGATACAGTACCTTTTACAAAAATGAATTTATTTTTTAATTATTTTACTGCCTCGAATGCTGCGTCCAGAGCCGCGATCAGGTCTTCCACTTTCTCAATACCGATGGAAAGACGGATTGTGTTTGGTTTGATGCCCTGGTCAAGAAGTTCTTCCTCTGTGCACTGGCTGTGTGTGGTTGTTGCAGGATGGATCACAAGAGATTTTACATCTGCAACGTTTGCAAGCAGTGAGAAGATTGCAAGGTTATCAATAAACTTCTGAGCGGTCTGTGCATCACCCTTGATCTCAAATGTAAAGATGGAACCGCCACCGTTTGGAAGGTATTTCTTATAAAGATAATGGCTTGGCTCACTCTCCAGTGATGGATGATGAACAGCTTCTACCTGTGGATGTTTAGACAGGTAATCTACGATTTTCAGGGCGTTGCTTACGTGACGCTCCACTCTTAAGGAAAGAGTTTCCAGTCCCTGTAAGAACATAAATGCATGGAATGGAGAAAGGGTAGCTCCTGTATCACGAAGGATGATTGCACGAATGTAAGTTACAAATGCTGCCGGAGCGGTTGCCTCTGCAAAGGAAATTCCATGATAGCTTGGGTTCGGCTCAGAAATCCACGGGAATTTGCCGGATGCCTTCCAGTCAAAGTTACCGCTGTCTACAATCACTCCACCGATTGCAGTTCCATGGCCGCCGATAAATTTGGTGGCAGAATGAACGACGATATCTGCACCATACTCAATCGGGCGAACCAGGTAAGGAGTTGCAAATGTAGAATCAACTACAAGAGGAATGTTATGTTTGTGCGCAATTTTTGCAACTTCTTCAATATCAATCAGGTTGGAGTTCGGGTTTCCAAGGGTTTCAATGAAGATTGCTTTTGTGTTTTCCTGGATTGCCGATTCGAAGGAGCCTTCTACATCCGGGTCTACAAATGTTGCGGTGATACCGCTGGTCTGCGGAAGAGTATGTGCCAGAAGGTTATATGTTCCGCCGTAGATGGTCTTGGAAGCTACAATGTGCTCACCTGTTTTTGCAAGTGCCTGGAATGTATAATTGATAGCTGCTGCACCGGAAGCAACTGCAAGTGCTGCAACTCCGCCTTCAAGAGCAGCAATTCTCTGCTCGAAAACATCCTCTGTAGGGTTGGTAAGTCTTCCATAAATATTTCCGGCATCGCGAAGTCCGAAACGGTCAGCTGCATGCTGTGAGTTATGGAACACATAAGATGTGGAAGCGTAGATTGGAACAGCTCTTGCATCTGTTACCGGATCTGCTTTCTCCTGTCCAATGTGTAACTGTTTTGTTTCAAATCCCCAGTTTTTAGAATCTCTGATATCTGCCATTTTTCTTTCCTCCGTATGTTTACTATTTTTCATCATTTTTTGTTAATGTTAGTTTTGTTATTGTTTTTGATGTTTTTCTTTGCTGTTGCTTTGTTTTTGTTGATGAATGCATAGTAACATACTGGGGATTATCTGTCTAATATGTAAAAATAATATCTGGTTATAGTTTCATTCTATAGCCAGGTGTTTGGGGAATTTTTCTTTGCATATTTCTTTACACTATTCAGAAACGCCTCATGTATCCTGTCATCCTCATCCAGTTCCGGATGAAATGCCAGTCCATACTGCTCTTTATACTTTACAGCTACAATATTTCCATCCACCTCAGCCAGTACTTCTGCGCCTTCCCCACATTTTTCAATATAAGGGGCACGAATGAATGTCATGGGAACCTGACCGATTCCTTTCATTTCCCTGATGGTGTGAAAACTGCCAAGCTGTCTGCCGTAGGCATTTCTTTTTACTGTCACAGGCATGGTTCCGAAATACACATGCCCGTCATTAGAGAGGTGGTCAGCCAGAAGGATCACCCCTGCACAAGTGGCAAGCACCGGCATTCCTGCCTGGATTTTCTCTTTCAAAGGCTCAAACATTTCCAGCTCCCGAAGGAGTTTTCCCTGTACCGTACTCTCCCCTCCTGGCAAAACCAGTCCGTCAAAGCCTCCATCCAGATCTTCTTTTTTCCGCAGCTCCACGCACCGGGCACCCAGTTTTTCCAGTTTGCTCTTATGTTCTGCAAAAGCTCCCTGCACAGCAAGGATTCCGATTTTCATCTTATTTGCCCCTCTCTGCCATCAGAAGCTGGATTTCCTGCTCATTGATTCCAACCATAGCCTCACCAAGATCCTCGGAAAGCTCTGCAAGCATTTTGGAATCCTGATAGTTGGTGACCGCTTTTACAATAGCTGCTGCACGCTTCTTCGGATCACCGGATTTGAAAATACCAGAGCCCACAAACACACCTTCTGCGCCAAGCTGCATCATAAGTGCCGCATCTGCAGGAGTCGCAACACCGCCTGCTGCAAAGTTTACCACAGGAAGTCTTCCGCTTTTGTGTACATACTCAACCAGCTCATACGGTACACGCAGGTTCTTTGCTTCTTCAAAAAGCTCATCCTCACGCATGGAAACCACTTTCGCGATCTCGCTATTCATCATGCGCATGTGGCGCACCGCCTGTACCACATCGCCGGTTCCTGGTTCGCCTTTTGTACGGATCATGGAAGCGCCTTCTGCGATTCGCCTTAAAGCTTCTCCTAAATCTTTGGCTCCGCATACAAATGGTACTTTAAACTGACGCTTGTCAATATGGTAAACATCATCTGCCGGGGAAAGTACCTCGCTCTCATCAATATAATCAATCTCAATTGCTTCCAGGATCTGCGCTTCTACAAAATGTCCGATACGGCACTTCGCCATAACCGGAATGGAGACTGCCTCCTGGATTCCTTTGATCATTTTTGGGTCGCTCATCCTGGAAACACCGCCTGCTGCACGGATGTCTGCTGGGATTCTCTCCAGTGCCATTACTGCGCAGGCGCCTGCCTCCTCTGCGATTTTTGCCTGTTCCGGAGTGGTAACGTCCATGATCACTCCACCTTTTAACATCTGTGCAAGCTGTTTATTTAATGCATATCTTTCCTGGCTCATTTTGATTTCCTCCTGTATGTATTGTGCAGAAAAATTGTGGGGCACTGTTTTAACAGATTTCCATTTCTTCAACTGCCTTTTATTTGTCTGAAAGCATACAGGAATACTGTACCGTTATAAATATCCAATTTTTATATATTTTAAAAGGACAGTTTGAATATTTTCTCTCAAACTGTCCTGCAGGACTTGTTTTTTTCCAGCAAAACCTTCAGTGCCCGGGCAATTTCTACCTCGTCTTCTGCAATCAGGATACGCATAGTTTTCCTCCGTTTTTTCTGAAAAGGAGACGCTTACGCGTCCCCCATTTTCCCGCCCCTCCTAGAGCCTGATAACAGGTTGCAGGGGCAAATAATATACTATTATTTTTTCGGTTTCTTTCGCGCCATTATGCCACCGATCCGGCCCGTTTCTTTGGCGGAGAGGCTTTTCCAGCCCCCTTCTAAGACTTTATCCAGAATGCCAAGTTCCTGCGCAATTTCATATTTTGTCTGTTCTTCAGGGGTAAGATTTCCGGATTTGTAAGCTTCTACTTCTTTGTCTTTGTTCATATGTCTATGCTCCTTTTTACAGTGTTTGGATGTATATAGGGAGTATGGACAAAATACAATACATTTATTCAAAGTGGATGCAATTTGACATGGCATATTCCACGCGAACCGTCGCAATATTCTGCCAAGCTGACTGTCAACTACAACTAAGCAGCTCGGCCTCCCGCAGCTAAGTTTTCGCAGGCAGTGGAGCTTGTGCGGTTCTTCTTATGCTTTCGGAATAATAATCGCTGCAATAATATATGCCCAGATTCCGGCGCCGCCGAAGCAGGTCAGAATCACCCAGGCTAGGCGGACCAGGGTTGGGTCGATATCAAAATACTCGGCAATTCCGCCGCACACACCGCACAGCATACAGTTTACGGTTGATTTGTATAAACGCTTATTGCTCATAATTGATTCCTCCGATCTGACATTTCTGTCTCATTTTTTATCCATTACATAACTTTACACCAGAGCGTGTCTGAAAAGAGCTTTCTGCAAGATTTAGTTTTCCCCAGTAAACTCCACATCAATCTCGCCCATTCCGCATTCCAGCACCATATCTTTTCTGGCACCTTCATTGGAAATGTTTTTCTCAATGCCAAGTCCACTGTACTCAGAATCCTCCAAATCAATCTCACCCATACCACAGGAAAGATCGTAATTATAGTCCTTCTCTTTTCCAGTTACTACCATGTCAATTTCACCAGCACCGCAGTCCGCATTCAGTTTCTGAACATCAATCTGATCAATGTCGATGGTTCCGGCGCCAACCTGAAGATCACAATTCGCTGCTGTGATATTTCCATAACCGCAAAATTCTCCGGCACCAACTTCCACCGAAAGCTCCTGTACTTTTAAATCGCACTCCAGATCAATGGTTCCCATGTCAACGCCCAAGCTTACCGTATCAAATTCTTTCACTGAAGGAATACTGACTTTTATCTGTTTCTTCTTTTTTACATTGCCACTGCGGGTATCTGTAATCGTGATTTTCCCAGAAGTTTCCTTAACCACCACATCGTTCTTCGTATCATTTGCCACATTTACCCG
Organism: Ruminococcus sp. D54t1_190329_F1; assembly: GCF_015551645.1. NCBI lineage: Bacteria > Bacillati > Bacillota > Clostridia > Eubacteriales > Oscillospiraceae > Ruminococcus > Ruminococcus sp. D54t1_190329_F1. The sequence continues at coordinate 78,967 of NZ_JADNDC010000002.1, read as the reverse complement.
AATCTTGTCACCATCGTATTCCTGGATAAGGAGCTCATCATACTTCAAACTGATTTCCAGATCACTGGCAAAATCCATATCCACAGTATTTCCATCTAAAGCATCCCAATCTATGTCAGAAGAATGATATTGGACGTTTCCCCAATGGATCAAACCAGCCAGCGGATAATCATTATCCTGAAGCAGCTGTCCAGCCTGATCAAACACATTTACGCCTGTTTCCACTGCTGCTACAGAAATTCCACCGATACATAAACCAATTCCTGCCACTGCGAAAGCACCTGCTGCAATCAGCATTCCCTTTGTTCCTTTTTTCATGCCTGCTCCTCCTTCTTATTCCGATACACGATTTTCTGTAAAAAGTCTGTCACCTTACGAAGAATCCATGGGAAAATCGTGGAGCCCAGCCATCCTGTTAAAATGCAGAACAGAATTCCTGATGCAAACAAAAGACAGCCGATTCCCATTACCAGAAGTCCCACAGCAGTATTGGTAACCAAAGTTCCAACCCCCACACTCATGCAGGCGCAGGCTGCTACGATAAATGCGAACGCCACAACTCCGGATACAAAAATTGCCAAAAACGGAAACAAGATCACCACCAGTAAAATACTGAACACGCCACTGGCTGCTGTAATGATAAATGGGGAAAGAAATACCAGGGCAATTAGGATCAGGATAAATCTGCTGTTGCTTCCCTTCTCTTTCGGGCGATATCCCCTGTGGATACGATCTGTTTTTCCTGCATGTTCCCCATCTCTTTGGCGAATCTCCGGCATATAAGAAGCCTTGTTTTCCCTCAAGTCCTCATATCCATTCTCTGTATACTGTGCATATTCCTCATTGCTTTCGTCAAGGTCTGCCTTTATTATGGCAGCCACTTTTCCGGGGCTTCCAAGCTCTCTGATCACGGAAGCCTCATTCTCAGGACCGGCTTCGTCAAAATAACTGTTGTAGTAAGCCAGCGCCTCCTGCTTTTCTGCTTCCGAAATATCAGACAGCAGCCTCTCTAGCTGTTTCATAAACTGCGCTCTGTCCATACCTGTTAATTCTCCTCCCTCATGTGGCCGCTGTCCGCATTTCTGCCAGCGTCCTCAAACATACTGCCTATCTTGGTGGAATAATTCTTCCACTCGATCTTGTACAAATTCAGCTGTGCCTGCCCTTTCTCCGTCAGTTTATAATATCTGCGATTTCGTCCGGCATATGCCTGATCGTAGACTTCCAGGCAGTCATCCTTCTGCAGGCGGCGCAGCACTGGATAAAGTGTGGATTCTGAAATATCCAGAACTCCGCGTACATCCTGGGTGATCTTGTATCCGTAAGTACCTTCCGGCTCCTTGGACACAACCGCCAGGACAATAGCATCCAGAAGTGCAGCTCCTGTGTTAAATACCATCTGATCACTCCAATCATATTATATAATTCATCAATATTATTTAATTAACAATACTATATGATATATAATATAGTTTTGTCAATACCATTTTTGAAAACAAATTTCTATATTTCTATCATTTACACAAAAAAAGGCGCAGCCAATGCCACGCCAATATTTCAACATATTTTCTTTCACTTCAAATAACTGATAAATTTCTCCGTCACAGGTGAAAGCCTTTTTTATCCTTCACTACAAGCCCAATTTTTTTCTTTTTCAACGCCTTCTATTGCTTTACCTGGCAGGCAATTTATAGATACTTGTGAGTAAATTTTTGCCTGTATTGGTCTCAAATACGCGCTCTCTGGCTGTTTCGACAGCATTCTCAGACATTTCACTTTCATCTGCATTTACAAGGAAATCAGCTTCCAGAAGAATGCGGTAGTCCAGTCCGTCTACGTTTGTATAAGTGTGGTGATGGCTGACCAGATAGTTGATTCTCTCTTTCATTTCATCATCAATTTCCACATCCTTAAGGAAATTTTTTACCAGCTCAGGACTTTCTTTTTCCTGGTTGGAGCCGTTTGTATTACCATATTTTACGCGGCATACAGGGCAGGCAATGTCGTGGATCACGGCTGCGATTTCCAGAATTTCCTGCTTTCTTTCGGTCAAATTTTCCATCTCGCCAATCATTCTGGCATATGTATATACCTTCAGGAAATGGGCAATATCATGCTTGTTTCCATCGGAATATGCGATCATTTTTGCGATAACATTATTTATGGTTTGCTGTGTTTCTGTCATGTTTTTTCCTCCTCGTTTGCATTCAAAAAGCGGCAGAAATCATCTGGAAGGGGAGCTTCCAGAGTGATTATTTCATCTGTAAATGGGTGACAAAAAGTCAACTTCCAGGCATGGAGCGCAGCTCTTTTGAAGCAGTCATTCCTATTATTTATTCTGCCTTCCGTATTCTTTTTTTCTTTGCTGTTACTCATTTTCAAACACGCTCCAGAGCGTGTTTGAAAAAGGCTTTCTGCAAGATGTGCGTCACAATTTGTGGGAGATTTTGCCCGGATGAGGGCGCCGTAGCGGGCTACGGCAACTGAATTCGGGCAAAATATACCGCAAAGTGGGGCGTGCAGATTGTGGGAATGATTTTTCAAACACACTCTAGGATTGTACATCGTATCTCCCAGAAGAGGGTGACCTATCCCTGACATGTGAACCCGGATCTGATGGGTTCGTCCGGTTTCCAGCTGAAGCTCAACAAGAGTCGCGTTACCGAAATTTTTTATGTTTTTATAATACGTAACTGCATTCCTGCTTCCTGGCAACAGTCCATCTGGAGAAATTGTCATTTTCATGGGATTTTCCGGATCCGGGGCAAGTGGTATAGCAATTTCTTTCCAGAATACAGAATCATTTGCTTCTGATAAATCTCCTTCTGCAAGCGCCAGATATTTCTTCTGCAGCTTTCCTTCTTCCCTCTGCTTCTGCAATCTGGCTGCCGCCACCTGGTTTCTGGCAAAAAGTAAAATCCCGGAGGTCTCTTTATCCAGACGTCCAATGGACCGAATGCGTGTTGTCTCATTTTTTTCACGAAAATAGGCTGCAAGCAGGTTAGAAATGCTGTCCTGATAATGGCTTCCGGATGGGTGCGTCACCATACCAGCCGGCTTGTTTACTACAAGTAAATCCTGGTCTTCATAAAGGATCTGAAGTTTCTGGGGTTTTAATCCGTCTTCCAGCTCTTGTCTTTCGAAATCCAATAATTGTTTTTTTCCTCGTTCTATGAAACTACTTGTATCTGGACACACCAGTTGCTTTGAATCAATCCCTTTCGCTTCCAGACATACCTGAAGCCGATCACCAGGCACTGCTATTTCCGTTACACGGCACTGTTTTCCATTTTTAAGGATACCTCCCGGCCTGAACTTTGCCTGACTGATCTGCCTCTTTGTAAGCCCTGCCTCAGCCCGCAAAACCTCTCCTACTTTTCCAGACTCTGTGATCCTTATCTCAAGATATCTTTCCATATCTGCATCCTTGATAGCTCCTGCCCATATCTTTGTCAAAATGAAATCTCCGCTGCTCAAAACACGAAGCTTGTTTAGCTTTATCACATAGTTTATCACAAAATGAAAGCTTATGAAATCCCCTATGATCTTAAAACAGTAAATAATAAGCAAGCCGAAATACACATAGGTATTCGGCTTGCAAAATTTGTCATATATTTTTCAGGAAATTCTTTTTGTCCACGTCCCAGAGCGTGTTTGAAAAAGGCTTTCTGCAATCTGCACACTCGAATCCCCATCCTACGCGATTGGTATAGTTATTTACGAAACGATGTACTAGTTTTACCTGCTTATCAGTATTCCATCAGCCTTCCTGCCTCATCAATATAGAACACGTCATCCGGTCCTATATAATAGCTGTCGGAACCATCAAAGTACATTACATTTCCTTCCCCATCATACCAGTAATAAGTATCTCCCGGATCACTTTCCTCTACATAATCTTCATCAGGAATGTAGTCTCCGTATCCTTCACCATCGTCAGCTGTCTGGGCTTCGTAGGCGATAGAATCGGACTCTCGTAAAAAAGCTGCACCTGCATAAATATTTCCATATCCGGAAATCACAGGACTGAGCATCAGATCGCCATCTCCATCCAAAGTAACATCTGCCACATAGATTCCGCTGTCATTGACCAATTTCAGGGCAGTTGTGCCAAGTGTGGTAAAAGTACCGCTGTCAAAAAAATATCCCCCTGTTTTATCACTATTCAGGCTGTTGTAGATTTCCCAGGTTCCTTCTCCATAAAGCCGGATATTCATGGCATTTAAATCTCCATACTGGTACCAGCTGTCAAAATAAGAGATAAACATTTCCAGGCTCTCTCCTTCGGCACTTGGATCATAATCTTCCCCTTGAGTGAAAGTGGTTTCTGTATTTTCAACGCCCTCAATCTCCGTCAGCTCCAGAGAAGAAATGGCATCCCGGTATTCCGCCTCCATCTCCTCAGCAAAATCCGCTGAAACTCTGTAAGCATAAGCAAAGGTATTGGTATCCGTCTGGAAATACAGCATTTTCCATTTGCAGGTATCTTCATTTGCTCCGGTGGTAAATTCCAGTTCATATGCCGGATAAGTGAATTTCTCTGTATATTCCTGGTTCTGTACTGCTGTGAAATCCTTTATTTCCGATTCACTTACAAAGCCTGCAAACTGTTCCATATATTCCTCCGGGGTACCGGTGAATTCATTGTCATTTAAAGCACTGCAGTTGACGATCACCGTCATACAGTCCTCTGTCATATCGGAATAGAAATACCCTCCTTCCCAACTGGAATTGTTATAAAGAGGGCGCAGTCCTGTATAGCGTTTATTTGACATGAGGACATAGCTTTTCTTTTCCACGCTGTCTTCGTTTTCAGTCTGACCTTCCGAATTCTCTTCTGCCTGATCTTCCTCTGCTCTGGTAAAAACCGCAGCTCCGTCATTTCCCATATGAAGAGTATCCGCGGAGTCCAGATAAAATCCCTCCAGCCACATGCCCATGCGATTGTACATGTCATATCTGCCATTTCCGTCGTTGTATTCATCCACATATTCCAGATATCCCTGAACATCATCGCCTTCTCCGGTGTGATATACAAACAATCCGTCTGCACTTAAGGTAAGAGTTTCATCAGCCTGTGCATCTTCATTTTTCCATACACCGGAAAGTGCTGCATAGTCAGCTCCGTCCTCTACCTGAAGCGTATCCTCGTTTTCTGCCATTACGCTGTAAATACCAGCTGTGGGAACAACTGCTGCACATAAAATAAACGCGATGACCGCTGTAACTATTTTTCTCTTCATACCATTTTCCTCCTGTCGAAATATGTTGTACCTTTACTATACGTTTTCTCTGACAAAAATAGTATTAACTTCCAGTTAGCTTTTCCCTTCCATCATCTCCAAAAGATACTTGCGCTTCACCCGGACATCCCCGGGAATCTGTAATTTGGAATAAATCTGATTGATGTACTGCTTCACAGTTCCCTCGGATAAAAACAGACTCTGGGCGATTTCTTTGTTGCTCATATGCTTCGCCATAAGCTCCGTAATCTCCAGCTCACGATCTGACAGTACTTTAAAGACCGGCGGATACGCCTCCTCTTTTTTTAACTGATCGCACCGCATTTCCCATTCTTTCCCCATTCTGGTGATCCTGAAAAGAAAATTTTCATTGATTCCGAAAAAGCTTCCCTTCAAAAGCTCCTCTATGTATGGATAATTCTCCACAAATGGCATAAGGATTCCATCTGGAAAAGCCTGGGAAAGTGATCCTCTCAAAAGTTCAAGCGCCTGTTCTGTTTTTCCCAGCTTCCAGTTGGCCGCAAGAAGCTGGATCTGCACATGAAGCGCCACCAGATCGTAGTGAAGAGCCTGACACATGGCAAGAATGGATTCGCTTCTTCCGATCACCTTCGAATATTCTCCCTGGGCAAGATAAACCTGATTCTCGATCATTTCCATCATCGGTCTCCCAGGTGCCAGAAAATTCACCGTAGAAAGCATATGCGCTCCAAAGAGAGCCGGAATCCGCTCCGTTTGTCCGGTGACTGCATAGTAATAGGCGCAGGTGCTGTCAAAAATATTGACCCAGGTGGTATTATGCCCCTGCAGCAGTTCTTTTCGACGTTCTTCAAATGTATTTCTCATTTTTATGTCCATGCAGATAGACAGCCTTTGTGCCAGAAAATCGCAGCAAAGTGCAATGCTCTCCTGCCCGTTTCCCTGAATCTGGGTATAAGCCTTTTCCAATGCTATGTGGGCATCAACAAAATTTCCGCGCATAAAGTGAGCCTCTGCGCTCATAATCGTTTCTGCACCCTGTCCGTGTCCGTTTGTGATCTTGTAATAATGAGGCATACACTGGTTCATCTCTTCCAGCTCTTTGTCAAGATCTCCGCTTTTCCTGTGAAACATCATAAGTACAGATGGGGAGCCAAACGTCCAGCCTCCGTCACTTCGGATACTGATGGCAGGTCTTGTCATCTTCTCGCTGGCACTGCGGTGAAACTGACTCATTCTCGAAATATCATTGTACATAAGAAAGCTCTGGATCAGGTCGCATTCGCCCAGAAGATTTCCTCTCTCTTCCTCAGACAGCTTTGGATGTTCTCTGATGGATGCCAGAAGAAGTTCTTTCAGTTCCAGCATTTTGGGAATATTTTTCCAGTTAAACATGCATCTCATAAGAACCAGAATTGCAAGCGGATATTCTTTTAAAACGGAAACCGGACATCTGTTCAAAACTTCCAGAACCTCTTCCGGTTTTAGAGAAGCAAGTAAGATTCCGGCATCTTTTTGCACCACCCGGAGAATAGCTGCAAAATTCTGATTTCGCCGGTATGCTGACAAGGCATGGATATAGGCACCATATTTTTCATACCATGCACCATATCTTTCATAATAGAAAGCCTGTCTGGAATCATCCAGTGTTCTGAACGCACGAAACGCGCACTCTTTCATCATATGGTGAAAGCGGTAAGTCTGCCCGTCATTCAGGCAGGTGACAAAAGCATTCTGCCTGGTGAGCGTTTTCAGGATCTGGTGTACGTCTTCTCTTTTTGTAATAAATTCTGCCATCTCTTCCGTGAATTCATCTGCAAGCCCCATGGCACTTAAAAATTCTTTTCTGTCTTCTGGCAAAGGATTCAGCATGGAAGCGGAAAACATCTGGTAAATATCAGATGTTTTTCCTGGCAATTCTCCTGATTTTGAAAAAGAACACAAATTCAGGTAAACAGCTGCGAACCATCCTTCGCTGGATTTCAGAAGCTGCTCAAGCTGGCTGTCTGTCAGGCTAGTTCCGCAGCGGCGAATATAGGCTGACAGCTCCCCAGCGTTTAGACGCAGATCGTCTATTTCTATTCTGTGAAGTCTTCCTCCAAGTCTTACAATCCAGTCATCACTGATAAAATGATTTCGGCTTGCTACGATCAGATGCACATTTTCCGGAATCCTCCCTGCCATTCTGCACAGGAAAGTGGCCGCCCGGTCATCTTTTAACAGATGAAAGTCATCTATAAAAATATAACAATTTTCACATTTTTCCAGTTGATAGCATAGAATTTCCGTCAAAAATCCAGCGGAGGCTTCATCTTCCGGGCAGTCGTAGTTTTCCAGAAAGTTAAGACCTGCGAAGGAAAATGCATTTTGCACACTTTTCCAGAAGATGGAAAGATTTTGGGAGTAGATGCTGATCCGGATCAGCAAAGCCTGAGTGTCTTTCGCCAGTCTGGACAGATACCAGTTTACGGCGGTTGTTTTGCCATATCCCATAGGGGCTGTTATGGCTGTCAGCGCGCTGTTGGAAACAGGCTGCAGGGATTTTTGTAAACGTTCTGATATGTAAATAGAATTCAGGCTGATTTTTTCTTTTGGCATTTCATACCCTCACTCTCTTGTTTTATAAGTATATTGCTGTTTACACCGTTTCCGGAGTATGATTTGTAGGAATAATTTTTCAAACACGCTCTAATGATCATTCTATTTTTAATTATAGTGGAAAAGACAGGAAATTCCAATGGATTCTTTTGCTTTTGCTTATGTTTGACTTGTTCTTTTTCTTCCGCTATACTAAAATGTGTTTAAAAAATGCTTTCTGCAAGATGTGTTTCACTGTTTTCGTGAAATTTACGCAGTAAATCTGACACTCATATCATTCTATTTCAGTACTAAGGAGATTTTTCTATGGATTCAGATAGATTATCAGCTCTGCCTCAGGCTTTTCTTCATCGGATGAAGGATATGCTTGGGGATGATTTTGAACCTTTTCTGGCAGCTTATGAACAGCCGCGTACTTATGGGCTCCGGGTAAACACGGCAAAGATTTCCTGTGAGGAGTTTGAACAGATTGTGCCCTTTGAAGTGAAAAAAATCCCATGGGTTTCGAATGGTTATTTTTACAATGAGGATGTAAGGCCATCCCGGTGTGCTCTTTATCAGGCTGGACTTTATTATCTTCAGGAACCAAGTGCCATGACCCCCGCTTCCCGTATTCCGGTGGAGCCAGGGGAATATGTGCTGGATATGTGTGCAGCTCCTGGAGGAAAAGCAACTGCAGTTGGTTCCGCCCTAAAGGGTGAAGGACTTCTGGTTGCAAATGATATCAGCACTACCAGGGCAAGAGCACTGCTTCGAAACCTGGAACTGTTTGGGATTCCCAATCTTTTTGTTTCCAATGAAAAGCCTGAAAAAATGGTAAAGAATTTTCCGGAATTTTTCCATAAGATCATTCTGGATGCACCTTGTTCCGGAGAGGGGATGTTCCGTAAGGAGGAAGCTCTTGCCAAAGACTGGACTCCTAAGAAGTCTGAGGAGCTTTCCAGAATTCAGAAACAGCTTTGTCTGAATGCGGCAGACATGCTGCAGCCGGGAGGACAGATGCTTTATTCTACTTGTACCTTTGCACCTTGTGAGGATGAGCAGATCATTTCCTGGCTTCTCAGGGAACGGCCGGAACTGTCTCTGATTTCCATGGAGGATTATGAGGGCTTTTCCACCGGAAATCCTGAATGGGGAGATGGGAATCCACAACTGAAAAAATGTGTGCGCATTTTTCCCCATAAGATGCAGGGGGAGGGGCATTTTCTAGCCCTCTTGCAAAAGGAGGGAACGGCTGGACCTTCCGCTGGTACTTCTAAGACCAGTCGTCTGGCTGCAGATGTCCGGAAGTATATGGAAGAATTTTTCAGAGAAATCGGGTTGAAAACTTTAGATGGCCAGGAGTTTGACTGGAACCGGGTGGAGGTCCGGGCAGATAAAGTTTATTATCTGCCGTCTGTTTCCTATAATTTCAGAGGACTTACGTTTATTCGGAACGGACTTTATCTGGGAGATCTGAAGAAAAACCGGTTTGAACCGGCTCAGCCGCTTGCACTGGCTTTCCGGAAAAATGAAGCTGAAGCTGTGATTTCCCTTTCTGTAGATGATCCAAGACTGGAGCGGTATCTGAAAGGGGAAACTCTTACAATTGAGCCTGAGGAGGCTGCTCATTCTAAAGGATGGCATTTGCTTTGTGTGGAAGGGTATCCCCTTGGGTTTGGAAAACTTGTGAATGGGACATTGAAAAATAAGTATCCAGCGGGGTGGAGAGTGTAAGTTTGTCAAATTTTCGCTTTCCCTTCCGCCTGCGACGTGCGTGGATGTGGCGTGCCTGGTCTGAGGGCTTTGCGGAGGTTCCGAGAAAATCTTAGAGGACAGGATTTTGCGTTGAAGACATGAGAGGACACTGTCTGAGCTCCGAAGGAGCGAGTTTGGCCTCTCATGTCTTCGCTTTTAGCAAAATCCTGTCCTCTTAGATTTTCCGGGTTCTTCGCACAGTTCTCAGATCAGGCACGCCACATCCACGCACCTTCTGCGAACACAAGCAATCATCCTAACAATATCTCTTTTTTCAACGTAAAGGAATAAATATACTTCTCTTTCACCCTGCGCCCAGTCATTCTATGAAGTGCCTGAGCATAATCCTCCAGCTGAGTGTGATACAGATCAACCAGCTTCTGCTCTTCCCCCCTGCGCACACGATCCGTCTTGTAATCAACCAGCACGATCTCATCCCCTTCCAGAAAATAAGCGTCTATGATTCCCTGCACAAGCACACGTTCCTTGGGATCCCATGCCTCATCTATTTCAGCAGCACTTCTGGAAATGACAAAAGGCTGTTCCCTGAAAAGAAGCCCCGATAATGCAGCGACTTTCATTCTCTGCCCCAGTGCCCCATTCACAAAAGACTGAATATCTGAAATTCTGATACATTCTGCTTCTGCCTCAGACATTTTTTTGCTCTGAACCAATGCGTTGATCTGCTCTTTCAGCTGCTGTGCACTATCCGTTTTATTGTACTCAAGACATTCCATCACACGATGGTAAGCAGTACCTCTTGCCGAACCTGTGAACGCCTCTTCCGTTTCCTTCTTTTCCTCAATAAATCTTGGAACCAGCGGAACAATGTCCGGTTCGAAATATACAGCTTCTTCAATATCCGTATCTTCATGGTAACTCTTCTTTTTCAAATCCGATACGCTGACCTTCACCGGAATATCTTTACGATATTCATAAGGATATACAAATCCAAAACGCTTTTCCAGTTCCGCTTTGATTTCAGGATCCACGATTTTCTCACAATCCCAGTTATCCAGAATATCGTCTTCCATCTGCCCGACAGCCTGTTCCACCACTTCAGCCTCCGTTAAAGTCCGCGCTGTGATCCTTTTCACCTGAAACTCTGCCGGATCATCATAAAGCAGATTATCATGGGATGGCAGCAATCCAAACTCCTCAAAAAGTTCATCCATGCAGCGGTGCCTTGCAAGCGCAGGAAGCACATAATCCCAGTAAGTTTTTCCATTCAGTCTCGTTTCTGCCGGAAGAAGTTCCTGTTCATTTTCGCGGAATCTGTATAAAGAAAGCAGCCTTTTTTCCAGATTTCCTATTGTTCCGGTCATGATCAGTTTCTCCTTGGCACGCGTCAGGGCAACGTAAAGTACTCGGATTTCCTCCCCCAGAGTCTCTTCCAGAAGCTTACGGCGGATCACCTGCTTATACAGTGTTGACACAATCATCCGCCGGTCTGGCAAAATGGCGTCAGCGCCAAGACCGTAATCCGGATGAATCAGAAGTCTGGCGTTCAGATCCTGCATATTGAACTGTTTTCCCATACCGGCAAGGATTACAATCGGAAACTCGAGTCCCTTGCTCTTGTGGATCGTCATGATTTCCACGGAACCTTCTCCTGCGCCAGAAAGATTTACTTCGCCATAATCAACTTCATATTTTTGCAAATGTTCAATATATCGGACAAAATTAAATAAGCCTCTGTAACTGGTCTTCTCATAATCCATTGCCTTTTCCACCAGCATAGCGAGGTTGGCGCTCCGCTGTGCACCATTTGGCAGAGCTTTCGCATAATTACCATAGCCGGTTCTGCGGAGAATCTCAAGAATCAGCTCATGCACAGGAGTGTACACCGCAAGATCACGCATTTCATTCAGCAGGACTATAAAACCATGTAATTTGTTGTAAAGAGTTCTTTCCTGCCCCTCATATTCTTCCAGGAAATTCAACACGCTGTCATACAGCATCCCCTTCGGATGTTCTTCCCGCAAAACGGCAAGCTCCTGGGTAGTACATCCCACCAGCGGCGACCTCAGCACACCCGTCAAAGGAATATCCTGAAGAGGATTATCGCAGACCTGCAGATAATTCAGAATCGTAACCACCTCAAGTGCGGAAAAATATCCCGTCTTTGAAGCGGCATACACAGGAATTCCGTGGGCAGAAAGCACCTCTGTAAAGGTTTCTGACCAGCCGGAGGCGGTGCGAAGAAGGATTACAATATCTCCGTATTTCGCAGGACGATATTCTTTGGTTTCTTTATCAAGTACCAGCTCTTTTCCCACAATTTCCTTAATTCTGTGGGAAATAGCAAGAGCCTCCAGTTCCCGGGCATCCTTTCCTTCCATCAGATCCTCCAGTTCTTCAGAATCCTTTTCTACCAGAAGAACTTCTGCAGGAAGAAAGCTTTCCTTGTTTCCTTCCGGAAACACAGCTCCAGGATAAAGAGCTGCGGCTTTATCGTAGGCAATTCCACCAAGATCTGTTCCCATAATCTGACGGAAAATAAAGTTTGCACTATCCAATACCTGAGACCGGCTGCGGAAATTTTTATGAAGATCGATTCGCTGTTCCGTACTGTCCGTTAAACTGTACTGTTCATACTTTTCCATAAAAAGCTCTGGTCTGGCAAGGCGGAACCGGTAAATGCTCTGCTTCACATCACCTACCATGAATATATTTTTTCTTCCATCTGCCCAGCCGGAAACACAGTTAGTGATCATTTCCTGTACCAGGTTACTGTCCTGGTACTCATCCACCATGACCTCGTCATATTTCAGGGAAAGTTCACGTGCTGCCGGACTCATGTGATAAATATACTTGCTCTCTCCAGTCCAATTACCGTCGTTTTCGCCATTTTCTTCCGCTGCATGAACCCTTTGAATCAGAATTTCCAGCGCAAAATGCTCCATGTCCGTAAAGTCCAGAATATTTTTTTCCCGCTTCTTCTCTCCATACATACGGATAAATTCCCTGGTAAGCTCCACCAGCATTTCTACAGGCTCCCGGCAGGTTTCCAGAAGCACTGGAAGTTCCTCCTCCTTTACGGAAAAATACCGTGTTCCAATATCCTTTAAAATATCCTTTGCATTTTCCCGAAGAGATTTTACCTGCTCTTTCAGCGTATCATCTACAGGATCTTTTGGTTTCTTTCTGGAAAGAGCGGCAAAAGCCGGTTTGCCAAGAAGCTCTCCTGCTCCGTCAAAATCACCGGCGGCGGCTTTCTCTTCTGCTGCACGAATGAGGATGAGATCACTTTGCAGTGCTTCATCATACAGGTATGGTCCTCCTGGCGCATTGCAAAAGCTTCTTGCCTGGGTAATCAGTTCCTTTGCCTGGCAAAGATCCTCCGTAATGTTTTTCCATAACAAATTCATCCATTCTGATGATTTTACAGACTCTAAATCCATATTTCTATAACTATCTATGCATTCTTCCAGCCAGGTATCCGGATATGGATTGCTCATGGCAGCATTATACAGAGAATAAATCAGTTCTTTGATTCCATCATCTGTTTTGCCTGATGCGTAGCATTCGATAAAATACTTAAACTTTTTGTCATCTTTTATGTAATAGTTCTCCAGAAGCTCCTTCATCACGTCCTCTTTCAGAAGCTTCAATTCTCCCTCTTCTCCTGTCCGATAACCAGGATCCAGACCAATAAGATGGAAATAATTGCGGATCACATAAGCACAGAAGCCATCTATCGTGGTGATCTGCGCCGTATGGATCAAGGTAGTCTGGCGCTGCAGATGCTCATTGTCTGGATTCTCACAGAGAGCATCTTCCAGGGCATTTGCAATTCGTTCCCGCATTTCCCCTGCTGCTGCTCTTGTGAACGTCATGATCAGCAGCCTGTCAATGTCAACAGGATGCTCCGGATCCATCACCTTTTTTAGAATTCGCTGCACAAGCACCGCAGTCTTTCCGGAACCAGCTGCTGCACTTACCAGAATATTCCGGTTTCTTAAATTAATAACCTGCTCCTGCTCTTTCGTCCAGTTCACTGCCATTATTCATCCACCTCCTTCACAAAAGCATCCCACAGCTCTTCATCTGTAAAGTTTTTCAGCCTGCGGAATTCATAGCCTGGAATGTCCATGTCAAAACCGCATACGCCACTGTAAGGACAGTAGGTACAGGCATTTTTCTTTCCCAGCATATATGGAGAAACCTGGGCATCTCCGGTCATAATGGACTGTCTGATATGAGAAATCTTTGTTTTTACATAACGGTTTAAAATATCAAACTGCTCTTTTGAGGCTACAGAAGAATTTTTCCGGAAACTTCCGTCCTTGTTAAAAGATACGGGAATTGACACAAGGGAACTGTCCATTTTTTGTACCAGTTCTTTGTCTTTCAGAACCAGTCCATTCATCTTTAGTTCCTTCAGCACTTTCTCCTGGACAGTCTCTATATCTGCATCTATTTTTTCCTGAATCATAGGATCCTTAATATTGTAATAAAATACCCCTGCAGGAATCACCTCTTTATCCTTATGCTTGTTTTGCTCTACGGTAAGGGCACCGTCCATGTAGATCATCAGCTGCAGCTGCAGACCATGATACAAAGAAACCAGATCAAAAGAAGTATTCCCGGTCTTATAATCAATAACCCTGACATACAACTTCCCATCATCTGTCTCCATAGTATCCACGCGATCGATCCGACCGCCCTGAAAAACAACTTCCACACCTTCCGGCTCAAATTCCCCGGATTTCAGCTGTTTCTGAATTGCCCACACAGTTCTTCGTACCATTCGCTTGGTGCGCTGGATCATATATTCATTGCGTGCACTGCTTTTTAGAATGGTATTGCCATAATCTGCACTTATTGTATCTACCAGACGGTCTGCCAGCGCATCCCTCTCTTCCTCAGAAAGCTCTGCCAGAGAAAGCTTTTCTTTGTTCACTTCCTTTATCAGAGACTCCAGCACCTTGTGCATAATATTTCCCATATCCATGGCGCGGAATTCATACTCTGCACGCTCCGTAAGTTTGAGACCATACTGGAGGAAATGGGCAAAAGCACAGGCAGAATAACGCTCCAGCCTGGTGGCACTGTAGGGCGACACCTCTCCATAGAGAACCTTTGCCACACTTTCGCTGATAATATCGGCAGGCTTTCTGGTTCTGGAAGCCTCCACCAGCTTCCTGGCTAAAGTCCTATATTTAGGACTTCTAAGATACCAGCTGTAAAGCTCGCTGTACAAAGGACTTCCCTGTCCCACAGCGCCCTCTCCAAGACCTTTCAGGAAGCATTCCAGACTGGTTCCCGGAAGCTCCATGGCGTTTAGGCTGAATTCCTCATCACCTGCATTTTTCACCTCCAGTCCGGGATATAGAGCCTGTATACTGTGGATCAGATATGCAGGACTTATAGGTTCTCCTTTTCCATTTGATAAACTGTAGGAAAGGCACAAATGCTCACTTGGCTTTGTCAGATTCAGATACAGATAAAAGCGCTGGGTGTTCATCAGCTCTTTCGGACCTGGTGCAAGCTCCATTCCCTCATCTGCAAAGAATTCTCTGTCCATCTGGGTCAAAATTCCGCCAGAGTCTGTATTTTTCGGAATATTCCCCTCGTTTACACCTACAAAAAACAATGCCTTTATTTCTTTCAGACGGGTTCTTTCCATATCTCCAACAAGGACCTGATCCATACTGGGCGGGATCAGCGCAACCTTTGACTTGGCAAAACCAGTTTCCAGAAGCTGGACAAATTCCGTTCTTGTAATTTCTTCCTCTCCAAGGATCTCTACCATGCGGTCAAGAAGTTCCATAACAATTCCGTATATCTGGGCGTATTCTTTTTCCAGAGCTTTTTCTCCTTTTTCTTTAAAGAAAAGCTCCTGTTTCTTTAGTTTTTTCTGTATTTCACAGCTTTCGATAAACTGATATAAACTATAACAATATTCACATACTTTTCTCTTTCCACTGGAAAATCCCTGAGCCAGGATCTCAGCCTCCCTCACAAATATTTCCCGGTATTCGTTCAGGACTTGAATATCCTCCGGATCCATGGTCCGGTAAACTCTCACCCACTTCTCGGACCACTTTTTGTAGCCGCGAATTCCAAGGGCAAGCACATAATTCTCCAGCATATCCACCTGGTCCCTTCCAAGGCCGGACATATCACAGCGCAGATACCGGAAAACACTTTCGTAGGAAAAACCCTTTGTAACCATTTCAAGAACAGCACGAATATATTCTATAAATGGGTTCATCAGAATGGTGTGCTTCTCATCCAGGAAATAAGGGATCCGGGATTCCTCGAATACCTGAGATGCAATACTTTTGTACGCCTCCAGATTTCCGGTAATCACAGCGATTTCTCCGTATTTCAGATTTTTTTCACGGACCAGACGGCGTATTCTCCTGGCTGTCTCTTCCAGTTCTTTTACAGGGGATTCTGCTGCAAATATGCAGATTTCTTCCTGTTTCTTCTCATAGACAGATCTTCTGTAGCGAAAAAGATGCTTCTCCAGAAAGTCAAGAGAGGTGGAATTTCCAAAGCGGCCCTTTCTCTCATCCTTCAGAAGAACGGGATCATCCAGATTGCTGGTCAGACCGGACAAGGTGTGGATCATTTTCCTGCTCATATAGAATAACTGATGTGGTTTTCCCATCTGTAAAGGATTTTCTCTGGCATCCATGGTGACAGTTACCAGAACCTTATCGCAGACATTTAAAAGTTCCCGGATCACGTTCATCTGCACCGGAGTAAAACCGGTGAAGCCATCCAGAAGGAGTACGGATTTTTTCAGTTTATCAGAAAAAGGAATAGCTTTTTTCAAAGCGTCCATCACGCCTTCGCCGGTCATATAATGACCTTCCAGATACTGAAGAAAGGCCTGATAAAGGACACCCACATCCTGCATTTTCATATGAAGAAGAGAGTCTTCCCCTGTTTTTCCCAGCATGTCCTGCAGTTCTTCTTCCCGGATATCATACTGCATAAATTCTGAAATCAGAGATTTCACTTCGTCCAGATAGCCCGGTTTGTTCATCTGGTTGCCAAGGTAGGGCAGATTTTTGCGATGCTGCTGCACCAACTTCTGAAGAACCATACTTTTTCCAGTGTCATCCAGAAGCACTTCCATGGCACCGCCTGTCTCCTCGAAAATACGATAGGCAAGGCGCTGAAAGCTGAGCACATCGATATTCAGGATTCCCTTTCCGGGGTGCATTTCGACTACGTTTTTCTGTGTCTGCATGGTAAACTGTTCCGGGACGATAATATAGTACAGGTGCTGTGGATTTTCCATAGATTCCCGGATGATCTGTTCACATGCATAATGCGTCTTGCCAATACCGGAGCTGCCGATGATGAATTGTAGGGACACGTTTTTTCCTCCTTCTGCCAATTGTATGGAATAAAAAAGCCTATATCTGATAAAAAATCATTCTGTTTTATATTCTATCATATTTTCCATGCTTTGATAATAGGATAGAATAAGAAGATTAGAGCCTGGTTTTGCGGCCAGGATTATTTTTTTCATTATCAGTGCGATACAGGAGGCGCAGTCCATGAGTTCGAAAACCAGGATCATCGTGTTACATATGAAGGAAGTGGTATATACCATCGCCTTTCTGATTCTTGCTGTTCTTCTGGGAATCCTGATCTACTTTATGTTCGGGCCTGGAAAAAGCCAGACCACTTCTGCTGCTGGAGAGGGGCTTTATACGCCTGGCGTTTACCGCAGTTCCCTTACTTTGAATAAAAATACTTTTGACGTGGAAGTTACAGTAGATCAAAACAATATCCAGTCTATTGAGCTGGTAAATTTAAGTGAAAGCACCACTGCCATGTTTCCGCTGGTAAAGCCTTCTCTGGAGTCACTGGCCAGCCAGATTGTTGACAGCCAGTCCCTGGACGACCTGAAATATTCCACAGACAGGAAATATACGTCACAGCTGCTTATTTCTGCCATTGAAGATGCATTAAAAAAGGCGGAGAACCATGTAAGTTCTCCGCCGGCAGAGCAATAAACAAACCTAATTATTTCCTGCCTTTACAGCTGCATGCTCCGCGAAATACAGCTGTAAAATACATGGAAAGCATACCGCACAATCGTTTTATACTTCAAGCTTCTCCAGAGCTTCCATCCATACCGCTGCGCTTGCATCACTTGGCATACGCAGGTCACCTCTTGGAGACAGCGCCACACTACCTACCTTCGGGCCGTCAGGAAGACAGGAGCGTTTGAACTGCTGGGCAAAAAATCTGCGGTAGAAGATTTTCAGCCATTTCAGAATCGTAGCCTTGTCATAGGTACCCTCAAAGGTACGGCAGGCAATGCGATAGATCTTATCCGGTTCAAAGCCTGCACGAAGCATATAATACAGATAAAAATCATGAAGTTCATAAGGACCAACCAAATCTTCTGTTTTCTGCGCGATCTTGCCGTCCTTAGGCGGCAGAAGCTCCGGACTTACCGGAGTATCCAGAATATCCAGAAGAACTTCTTCCAGCTCTTTCTCTCCGCAGGTATCTGCATAATAGCGGACAAGATGTCTTACAAGCGTTTTGGGAACAGAGGCATTTACACCATACATGGACATATGGTCTCCATTATAGGTTGCCCATCCAAGAGCAAGCTCGGAAAGGTCACCGGTTCCCACAAGAAGTGCTCCCTCCTGGTTTGCCATATCCATAAGAATCTGCGTACGCTCTCTGGCCTGACAGTTCTCATAGGTTACATCATGAACAGAATCGTCGTGACCGATATCACGGAAATGGATATTTACCGCCTCTTTAATATTTACCTCCGTCAGAGCAGCACCAAGGCACTGGCTTAATTTGCAGGCATTCTGGTAAGTTCTGTCTGTGGTGCCAAAGCATGGCATGGTAATGCAGCGGATATTCTCAGATGGCAGTCCCATCAGCTGGAAAGTACGTGCAATTACAAGCAATGCCAGTGTGGAATCAAGTCCCCCGGAAAGACCAACCATTGCCTTCTGACAGTGGATGTGGCTCATTCTTTTCTTAAGTCCCATAGCCTGAATGTTCAGAATCTCCTCACAGCGCATATCACGCTCTTCTTTTACAGAAGGTACGAAAGGATAGGGGGCAAACTTCCTGGTAAGAGAGGTCTCTTCCACTTCCACCTCAAAAGGTACGATCTGGCAGTCAGCATCATCAGATGCCGGATAGGTGGAAAGTCTTCTTCTCTCATCTGCCAGTCTCTGCACATCAATTTCTCCGTAGATCACAGTGTTCTGGAAGCGCTTCGCCTCTGCCAGCATGGTGCCATTCTCTGCGATCAGGTTCTGTCCGCCAAATACCAGATCCTGGGAGGATTCACCCTCTCCTGCTGTGGCGTAAATATAGCCGCACACCAGTCTGGCAGACTGACCCTTCACCAGATCACGGCGGTAGGAATCCTTGCCAACCATCTCATCACTGGCTGAAAGATTGACGATAATATGGGCACCGCCCTGTGCCAGATTTACACTAGGCGGAAGTGGAACCCACAGATCCTCGCAGATTTCTGCGCCAACTGTCAGCTCCGGCAATCCTTCACATGAGAAAATCAGATTGCTGGCAAAAGGTACGCTTTCCTCCCCAACTGTCACATCTGTCCACACATCCGCCCCAGAAGCAAAGTGTCTCTGCTCATAGAATTCATTATAGTTGGGAATATGAGTCTTAGGTACAAATCCAAGAATATTTCCGTGGTTCAATGCTGCTGCCACATTGTAGAGCTTGCCGTTCATCCGCATAGGAAGTCCCACAAAGATCAGCGCATCCACATCCGCAGTCTCCTCTGCAATAGTCAGAAGGCTCTCCCAGGCACTGTCCAGCAGTCTTCTCTGAAGGAAAAGATCCTGGCAGGTATAGCCTGTGATGCAAAGCTCCGGCAGTACCATCAGCTTTGCATGCTGTGTCTCCATTTCACGGATTACTTTCAGAATTGCACTGGTATTGGCCTTACAATCAGCAACTGTAACCTGCGGCGTTCCTGCCGCTACTTTAATAAATCCCTGATTCATATCCTAGTCCTCTCTTATCTAACCATTTCCACGCCTTAGAGCATGTTTGAAAAAGGCTTTCTGCAAGATGTGCGTCTACGACGGAAAATAGTGATTCTGTCTCAATTCAGCTTATTTGCATCTTCTTAGAATTTCTTTCAGCTCTTCTACTGTAAAATTGTAGTTGGTATTACAGAAATGGCAGTTCATCTCGATTGGCTTGCCTTCCTGGATCATTTCGTTTAATTCTTTTCTGCCGATGCTGATCAACGCTTTCGCTACTCGCTCCTTGGAGCAGTTGCAGTGGAAGCGGGTGTCCATCTTCTCGTTAATCTGCATGTCAAAGCCTTCCAACACTTTCTCCAGCAGACTCTCCGGGGTATGTCCCTCCTCTAACAGGTTGGTGACAGAGTTGATCTTCTGTACGTTCTGCTCTAACCTGGAAATCACTTCTTCCTCTGCAAATGGCATCAGCTGTACAATAAATCCACCAGCCTGACGTACTGTATTATTCTTATTCATCAGGACTCCAAGTCCAACTGCGGACGGTACCTGCTCACTTGTTGCAAAATAATAGGTCAGGTCTTCTGCAATCTCACAGGTCTGAAGCATAACCTGTCCGCTGTAAGGCTCTTTTAGCCCCATATCTTTAATCACAGTCAGGAATCCAGGACCAACTGCTCCTGCAACGTCCAGCTTACCTTTGGAATTTGCTGGAATGCAGACATCTGGATTTCCTACATAGCCCTTTATATTTCCCTGGGAATCGGCAGTTACCGTAATTCCCTGAAGGGGACCGCCGGCCTTGATCTGAAGGGTCAGAACATCTTTTTCCCCCTTCATCATGGAGCCCATCATGGCTCCTGCAGTCAGAAGTCTTCCAAGCGCTGCCGTAGCCACCGGACTTGTATTATGGTGCTCTCTTGCAGTCTCCACCATCTCAGTGGTCACTGCCGCAAATGCACGGATCTGGTCGTTAGCTGCAGTCGCGCGGATGATATAATCATTCATGTGTATTCTCCAATCTATACTGTTATAATGTTAATCGTAATCCTATAGCTATTTATCTTATTATTATATTATCATTTACCATGTTCCCTTACTACAAAGGTAAGCCTGCCGCTATCTTCCTTCGGTGGCTCCAGTGTATAAGCATCATACACTGCCAGAAGCTCCATCCCCGCTTTTCCAATAAGTTCCTTGATCTTCTCCAAAGAATAGGCTCTCTGATAGTGAACCTCCTCATCCTTCTCATAAAGTCCGTCCTCTCTTGGAATAAACAGAGCCAGCTCATATGTATTAATCCCGGTCTCCTCATCATAACTGTTCTCCCAGATAAAGCTTCCCTCATCCCGGTTCTCAGCAATCGTAGTATTCCCGATCATAGTCTGATACTTATAAACCGTATTCATATCAAACAGAAAAATTCCCTGAGGATCCAGATAATTATTTACCAGGGCAAACACATGCTCCAGCTCCTCTTCCTCTGTTATGTAATTCAGACTGTCACACACGCTTACCACAGCCCGTACGGTTCCATAAAGTTCAAACTCCTGCATATCCTGAAGAAGATACAGGATGTCATGCCCGGACTCTACCCGTTTCTCCATGGCCTCTGCCAACATTTCCCCGGAATTATCCACTCCGATCATGTCATAGCCAGCCTCTGCCAGTATCTCAGTCATGGTTCCCGTGCCGCAGCCAAGATCTAGCACAAGTCCGTCTGTGATTCCCTGCGCTGCAAGCTGCTGCTTCAGCCATTTGCCCCAGGTCTGGTAGTCCACATTGTCCTGGAACATATCATATACTCTGGCAAATTCGCCATAAGCCTGAAAATTATCCATATTCCCTCCAACTGTCACGGACACAGCCATCCATCCCGGGTAGCTGTGTCCGTGTAAGTCAACATTCTGCTTTTTCTGTTATTACTCTACAGGCATATAATATACGTCTGCACCTTCTCCATGCCAGTAATAATCCACATCATTCTGATCGTAAACGTCCTCATTATTTACAAAACGATAGGTATTTCCATCAAAGTCAACCCAGTTTCCATTTCCATCCGGAGTAATTACAAGGGGATGGCCATCGGAGTTACGGTAAATAGTTCTGGTCTGGTTGGTGTCTGTAAGCTGCTCCTGGGTAAATCCGCCGGAGTTTGTGATTGTTCCATCACTGCTTCCATCACCTGAGGACGCAGAATCAGTACCTGCACTCTGTGTTCCGTCAGTGGAACCATCTGTGCTTCCCTCAGTGCTTCCGTCTGCACTGTCAGAAGACTGTACCGGTGCAGCAGCTTTCAAAGAAGACTCTCCTGCAATTCCGAAGGAATCAACTGCAGCCTTAACTCCTGCATAAGAAGCCTCATCCACAACAGATCCGCAGATATTGTAATACTCATCAGAGCTCTTATAAATTTTATGGATCGCATAAACATATCCGCCGCTCTTGGAAGCATCTGTGTACTTCACAGTGTAAGAATAAACGCCTACTCCCTCCACATCACTGGCGGTATAATCCTGGATCTCAAAGTCAGTACCTTCTGCAAGGTCAGAAGCCTGCTCTAATGCCACAGCCAGATCCTGCGTATCCGGAAGCATAGCAGAAGACATATCCTCTTCTCCCTGTCCATGAAGGATCAGTATCTTACCCTGCTCCGGGGATTCGAAGCTGAGCATATCTGCCTCATCCGCCTTATTGGACCAGGTAGCATCTGGAAGCTTAATGGAGACAGCCCCATTGCTTGATGTATAGGTGCTGTCCTGTACGTCTGGCGCGATGGTTGGCTCCGGAGTAGGTGTAGCGGTTGCTTCCGGAGCAGGTGTCTCAGTTACCACTACCTGTTCTTCCGGCTCGTCTCCGCCAAAACTGCAGCCTGTAGCAGCTGCAGAAATAATTGCTGATATCGTTAAGATTGCTAAAATCTTTTTGTTCTTCATAGTATCCTCCTTATTTCTTTTCATAAGTAAATTTTGTAAATCTACATTATTCTATTTCATTAACAAAACGAAAATATTTCTCGTTTATAAAAATCTCCCGAGCTGTATTTTACAATTTTATTACAATCCTGTCAATGGATTTCCCACTGCAGAATCTAAATTTGCTGTGAAAATATTATAAACTTTCGTGACGAACTTTATACATTTTTTCAAAGAGTGTTGGTAAAATCCTGTCTGCAAAATGTACGTTGTATTTGACAGCATATTTTGCTAACCTGAATTTCTTTTTTATTTTACGCTCTGTTTGTCATACTTTTGTAATATTTATTTTCCGTATTCGTACATATGCAATTTATGAAGCGCTCTGGTAGCTGCAATATAACGTCCCTGTTTTGCAATCAGGCTCTGATCTGCTGCAGGGAACAGGGAAAATACCTGGTCAAATTCCAGACCTTTTGCAAGATAAAACGTAGTAACTGTAAGGCCTTTGCAGAAGCTGTTGCTATCACGATGCAGGTACGAGAAACGATTTTCCATATCAAACCCTGTATTTTCCAGTTTTTCTTTCAAAATGCGGGCGGCTTCTTTTGCCTCAGATTCCGTGCGAAGGATCAACGCAGCTGTCTCAAACTGTTCCGTTCCCAGCTGAAGCTTATTCACAAGCTCGTCCAGAGCCGCTTCCATTGCCTGCTGTTTTTTCCCTTTAAAAAATAATTCTTCCACCGGATCGCCATGACGATCAAACAAATCCATATCTGTAATCCCTGCAAGCTGATTCGCATAAGAAGCAATCTCCACAGTGTTTCGGTAGCTTTTGTTCATGACGATCCTGCGGATCTCTTTTCCGAAAATTTTCGGTAAAAACCCAAGGACATCCTGAGCCTCATCTTCCATAGTCTGGGCTTTGTCCCCCAGAATGGTCATACGACAGGGGAACATCATTTTTAGAATCAGATACTGAAGCCTTGAATAATCCTGCATTTCGTCTACTACCAGGTGCTTGATACCATTGTGACTGGTCTGGCGAAGAAGGCGGTACTTCATGTAAAGCACCGGATAGACGTCCTCGTACCGAAGCTTTCGCTCCTGAAGCTGTACATGAGGAAGTCCCGGATAGCCGCAGCTTTCCAGAAAACGGCTGTAGATCACATAGAGATCCTGTGTCTCATACATATTCATGAATTTCTCCATTACAATGGCACGTTCTTCCTCATCCATATCATTGTCCCGAAGCGTCTCTACCTCATCAATGAAATTCTCTGCAACTGCCTCCATACGTGATAACAGAGGGATATCCTGAAATTTAAAGTAAAAAAGATCAATGATCTCCTCTTCCTTTTTCGTAAAGCTCTTATATTCCACATCATGAAAATCCATCAGCTCATCTTCTAAGGAGGTGAGATACCCCTCCATCTGATTCAAAAATTCCCTGGACTGTTTTTCCTTATATAAGGAAGGCATATCCGGGAAATTCAGGCTGCGCTCAATCTGGTCATAACGGTCTTCGCAGTCAGATACCGTATCTTTCAACTGTCTGTAGGCAAAAAGATCAAAGCTCATTTCTTTAATATTTTCCTCTCCCAGTTCCGGAAGTATATGGGAAATATAATCAGAAAAAATGCTGTTGGGAGACAGGATCAGGATATTGGAGGATTTCAGATTCTTGCGGTCGTGATACAAAAGATAGGCAATTCTGTGCAAGGCAATGGAGGTCTTGCCGCTTCCGGCTGCGCCCTGGATTACCATGATCTTATCCCTGGTGTTTCGGATGATGGCATTCTGCTCTTTCTGGATGGTGCGGACAATATTTTTCAGCGCAGTGCTGCCTCCGCTGCCAAGCTCTGCCATAAGAATCTCGTCATCAATCTTCACATCACTTTCAAACTGGTAAATCATACGGCCATTTCGAATCTTGTACTGCCACTTGGAGGCAATTTCACCGCAGATGGTTCCCAGCGGTGCCTGGTAAGACGCCGGACCTTTATCATAGTCGTAGAAAAGCCCGCTGACAGGAGCACGCCAGTCATAGATCAGCGGCGTATGCCCTGCCTCTTCTGCAAAATTTCCGATTCCAATATAAAAAATCTCCGGCTCCTCATCCCCTTCAAATACGAAATCCACTCTTCCAAAGAAAGGGGAATCCAGCATTTTACGAAATCTTTTTCGCAAATGGATCTGCTGCTCGTTGGCGTTGATCTGGTGAAGAAGTGCCTGCTGGTTATCGAAATTTTCGTAACCATACTGGTCCATCTCCGTATAGTTCTCCCAGTAATACTCATGCATTCCTTCGATATCCTTCTGTCCTTCCAGAATGGACTGGCTGATATGGGCGATCCTGGTTTCTAATTTATCTGTAACGTATGCAAGAAAAGCTGCTCCGTCTTTATTATCAATTGTCATTGGGGGTATACTCCTTTAACATTCGCGCTGCAGCCCTTTCTACCAGTCTTGTAAAAAGACACCCAGAGCTGCTGCAATAAATGAGGTTTTTTCGTTGTCATGACTTTGTCCCTGCCTTCCTTTCCGGCAGAAACTTTGCTCCATTATACATTATCTGAGGGTAAAAGTACAGACAGCAAATCCCTGGATTTTTTCTCTCTGAAGACAAAAAAACAGCAGTTTTTCCGTATATTTTCCGAAAAAGCTGCTGTATTTTTTTATCTGTTTCACTTACTTTTATGCAGTCTGCGTCTTATCAAACTGGCTGTTGTAAAGATCTGCGTAGAAGCCTTTCTTTGCAAGCAGCTCTTCATGGCTGCCCTGCTCGATAATGTCACCATCCTTCATAACCAGGATCAGATCTGCGTCCCTGATGGTGGAAAGTCTGTGAGCGATGACAAAGCTGGTTCTGCCTTTCATCAGGTTATCCATAGCTTTCTGGATCTGTACCTCGGTTCTGGTATCAACGGAGGAGGTAGCCTCATCCAGGATCAGAATCTTATTGTCTGCAAGAATGGCTCTTGCAATTGTCAGGAGCTGCTTCTGGCCCTGGGAAACATTGCTGGTCTCCTCATCCAGAACCATGTTATAGCCTCCCGGCTGCTGCATGATAAAGTTGTGGATATGAGCAGCCTTTGCTGCTGCGATCACTTCCTCATCGGTAGCATCCAGCCGTCCATAGCGGATGTTTTCCATAATGGTTCCGGAAAACAGCCAGGTATCCTGAAGCACCATTCCAAACATTTCATGAAGCTCGCTTCTGTTGAAATCTTTTACATCATGGCCATCTACTTTAATAGAACCACTGTTTACATCATAGAAGCGCATGAGCAGCTTAACCATGGTGGTTTTTCCTGCACCGGTAGGACCTACAATTGCAATTTTCTGACCGTCTCTGACCTTTGCCGAAAAATCATGGACAATGATCTTTTCCGGATTGTAGCCGAAGCTTACATGATCAAATTCTACATTTCCGCTGAGCCCGTCAATAGAAACGGCATTCTCTTTGGTGGTCTCCTCTTCCTCCTCATCCAGAAACTCAAACACACGCTCGGAAGCGGCAGCTGAGGACTGAAGCAGGTTGGTTACCTGTGCAATCTGCTGGATGGGCTGGGTAAAGTTGCGGATATACTGGAAGAAGGACTGAATATCACCTACTTCAATAGAACCTTTGATCGTGAACCATCCTCCAAGAAGGGCTACCATAACATATCCAAGATTTCCAACAAACTGCATGACCGGCATCATGATTCCGGAGAAAAACTGGGATTTCCAGGCTGATTCGTAAAGCTTCTGGTTGTCTTTTTCAAATTCTGCAACTACGTCTTCTTCTTTATTAAATACCTTCACTACATTGTGTCCGCCATAGTTCTCTTCAATCTGGCCATTTACCTCCCCCAGATACTTCTGCTGTGCCTGGAAATATTTCTGGGAGTGCTTCATAACGAAATTGATGATAAACATGGACAGCGGAAGGATCAGAAGGGCAGCCAGAGTCATCCACACATTGATGGACAGCATCATCACAAACACACCGATCAGGGTGGTAACTGATGTGATCAGCTGGGTAATACTCTGGTTCAGGCTCATCTGAAGGGTATCCACATCGTTCGTTACGCGGGAAAGGATTTCGCCGTTTGTCCGGCTCTCATAATAGTTCATTGGGAGGCGGCTGAATTTCTTTGAAATATCTTTACGTAAATTGTAGGTAACGTCGTTGGAAATTCCGGTCATCACATAACCCTGGATAAAGGAGAAGCAGGCACTTGCCAGATACAGTCCTAATGTCCATAACAAAATATAGCCAATTTTTTCAAAATCAATGCTTCCGGTGCCGTTTACCTTGGCTACCAGGCCGTTAAAAA
The DNA here is from genome assembly GCF_015551645.1 of Ruminococcus sp. D54t1_190329_F1. Lineage (NCBI taxonomy): Bacteria > Bacillati > Bacillota > Clostridia > Eubacteriales > Oscillospiraceae > Ruminococcus > Ruminococcus sp. D54t1_190329_F1. The sequence continues at coordinate 52,199 of NZ_JADNDC010000002.1, read as the reverse complement.
GCTCTGTTGTTGCCTTTCCAAGGATCTTTGGTCCTACAATGTTAAAAATAGTTCCTGCAATTGCAAACAGAAACATGAGAACGAAACGGATTTTGTAGCGTTCCATGTATTTCAAAAGTCGTTTCATTGCTCCTTTAAAGTCTTTTGCCTTTTCCCCGGAGTTCATTGCACGGCTCCGATGACCACCCATCACAGGGCCTCTGGCTTTGTTTTCACTCATGCTAATTCCTCCTCTGAAAGCTGTGACATGGCGATCTGGCGGTAAACCTCACAGTTCTTCATCAGTTCCTTGTGGGTACCGATGCCTGCCATATTTCCGTCATCCAGCACGATGATCTGATCTGCATTCAGGATGGTGCTGATTCGCTGTGCTACGATAATCGTGGTAATATCCTTTGTCTTTTCCTTCAGGGCCTTGCGAAGCTTGCTGTCAGTCTTGAAATCAAGTGCGGAAAAGCTGTCGTCAAAAATCAGGATTTCCGGCTTTTTGGCAATCGCTCTTGCAATGGAAAGACGCTGCTTCTGGCCACCGGATACATTATTTCCTCCCTGGGAAATAGGTGCTTTGTAGCCTTCCGGTTTCGCTTCAATAAAGTCATCAGACTGTGCGATCTGAGCTGCCAGTTTTACATCTTCCTCTGGCATATCCGGCTTACCGTAACGAATGTTGGAGTCGATGGTTCCAGAGAACAGGACTCCCTTCTGAGGTACATAGCCCAGACGGTCACGAAGCTCATGCTGTGTCATATTTCGTACATCCACACCATCTACTTTGACACAGCCCTTCGTTGCATCATAAAATCTGGGGATCAGGTTGATCAGCGTACTCTTGCCGCTTCCGGTACTTCCGATGATAGCAACAGTCTGGCCTTTTTCTGCCTTAAAGGTAATGTCGTTGATGACATTTTCCCCTGCTTCCGGATAAGCGAAGCTTACATGGTCAAATTCGACCGTTCCTTTTTCCTGCTTATCTGGCATTACCGGTTCCTCCGGATCATTTACAGATGGCTCCATTTCCAGAACCTCACAGATTCGGCCTGCTGCCACGTTTGCCCTTGGGAGCATAATGGAAATAGCTGTGATCATCAGGAAGGACATAATAATCTGCATAGCGTACTGGATAAATGCCATCATATTTCCTACCTGCATAGTTCCATTGTCAACGCCATGTGCACCGAAATAGATAATCGCTACAGATACACCGTTCATGATCAGCATCATGATCGGCATCATAAATGTCATACAGCGGTTTACAAACAGGTTTGTCTTTGTCAGATCCATATTTGCTTTTTCAAAACGCTCTTCCTCATGCTTCTCACGGCTGAATGCGCGGATAACCGGGATTCCGGTAAGGATTTCCCTGGTTACCAGGTTCAGACGGTCAATGAGAGTCTGCAGCCTGGTGAATTTCGGCATTGCAATCTGGAACAGTACAAAAATAACAATCAGAATGATGGCTACTGCGGCTCCAAGGATCCAGGTCATGGAGGAATCGGTCTGGAGAACCTTGATCACGCCTCCGATGCCAAGGATGGGCGCATACAGAACGATTCTGAACATCATGGTCATAACCTGCTGTACCTGCTGCACATCGTTGGTACTTCGCGTGATCAGGGATGCAGTGGAAAATTTATGATATTCGTTACTGGAGAAATGAATAACCTTGCGGTATACATTATCTCGCAGATCATGTCCAAGGGCTGCTGCCACTCTTGCTGAAAGGAAGGTAACACTTACAGCGGTCAGCATGATCACCAGCGCCATCAGAACCATCTGGATTCCGGATGTCCGGATGTAATTCATCTGAATTGCGTCCGAATCCTCGCCCATAGCTTCGTATTCTGTTTTTACACCACTGACAGCGGCCTGTGTAAGAATGGATTCCGGCATGTCGGAAAGCTTCTCATCTGCAGCCTCCAGCATCTGTTTTTTTGCATCCTCCGGCATTGCTGACAAAACCTGCATTGGGTCCGTTCCTTCCGGTACCTGCATCTGGGAAAGCATTTTCTGGCTCTCTTCACTGCCAGAGGTAAAAGAGGTGTACATCATCAGAGGTTTGCACAGAAGATCGTTTAATTCCTCACGTTTATCCCCTGTAATGCCACCTTTCAGTTCATATGTGTCTCCATCCAGGACATAAGAGTCCTGAACTTCTTTCTGTGTGTCTTCGTCCATAAAAATCTGCAGATTTTCCATTGTGCTCTGACGCATTTTTTCCGGAACACCATCTGGTATTCCCCCCTGCTGGATACCTACGTTAATTACCTTGGAGGTATAATCCGGCAAGGACAGATCACAGTATGCCTGCAAAAACAGCAGTCCAATGATCAGGACGACGTAGCCTGCTGATTTTTTCAGATACTTCATTAATTTAATCATGCTTGGGTTGTCCTTTCTACATTTTTTCAAAACATCCAGGCTTTTCTGCCTGTTGCTTTGTTTTTCAGTTTCCTGTGCTACTTTTTATTATGGCAAAAATGTCCCATGCACATTTCTTCCGGTGAAAACTCTGGTGCTGGCATTGCCGCAATATTTTCCTTAATCTGTATGCAGAATCGTTTCATCAGACATAACTCACTTTCGGAAAATCCGTTCAGAACCTGTTTTTCTCCTTCCTTTGCCATGCGCATACCTTCATTAATTATTGCTTTTCCTTCTTCTGTAAGATAAATCCGGCTTATGCGTTGATCTTTTTCATCCTGTTTTCGAACTATAATACCGATTTTTTCCAGGCGTTGGATACTTACGGTAACAGTAGGCGGCTTCACGCCTAACTGGCTGGCCAGTTCTTTCTGGCTGCATCCGTTTTCTTTCCACAGAACAGCCAGAATAGGCATTTGTCTTGGATGGATTCCCAGACTTTTAAGTTTACCAAAGCATTTTTCCATATACATGCGGCTGATTTCCATAATCAGACGTTGAATGCTTTTCTCATTGTTGTTTTCCAAATTCTCACCTCACTTGCTGTCTGAAACTGAGATACAAGCTTTGGAGTGTGTATTACAGTTTCAAGTTCCTGTTCAGCTTTCTCATATTAGTTAGCCGACTAATTTTATAGTTTACACTTTTTCACAAGAAACGCAAGTGTTTTTTGTGCAGTTTATATTTTTTTTAGATTTGTGTCTTAAATTTATTGAATTTAAAATATGTATTTATTTTGTCGGCTAATTATTATGTATAAGACCACATTATCTGTTGTCCGGAATTTTCATGGTAAAAAGAATCCTGCTTGCAGGATTCTCCATTTGCGGCGGGTCGCCTGGAGCGACAACACCCCTTCCGTCGCAGTGCAATCCCGCCTGGTAAGCTTTTTATGTAATACGTAACAGGAAATTCCTGTAGCAAAAAAACACCGCCTGCCAAGCGGTTTTCACAGCTTTGACAAGCGGTATTAAATTATTGAATATTGTGATTTCAAATAAACTGATTGGTCTCTTCGTCGTAGTGGTAGTCGATGGAATCCATCTTATCCAACAGGGATTCCCTGTTCAGTCCGCGGCAGGTGCACAGTGCTTCCAGAGAATCGTAATAATCCCGAAGCTGGGTATTTACATAACTAAGCAGAATCATAGGATCTTTTGGTATCATAAGACTTGGACTCCTTTTCTTTTCCTTTACTTCACTTTAACCACATACTCTCCATTCTCCACATCCAGTACCAGTGTATCGCCGGTATGGACTTCGCCTGAAAGGATTTTTCTGGCAGTCAGTGTCTCTACATATTTCTGAAGATAACGCTTCAGAGGTCTTGCACCGTAGACAGGATCGTAACCATTGTCAATGACATCCTTCTTGGCTGCATCTGTCAGCTCCAGGGAAAGCTCCTGGTCGGCAAGACGGTCATTCAGCTCTTTTACCATCAGATCAACGATACTACCAATATTATCTTTTGTCAACGGCTTAAACAGAATGATCTCATCAAGACGGTTCAGGAATTCCGGACGGAAATGTCCGCGCAGATCATCCATAACCTCTTTCTGGGCTTCTTCCTTGATTTCTCCATTTTCATCAATACCATCCAGCAGATAAGGAGATCCGATATTGGAGGTCATGATCAGAATTGTATTCTTGAAGTCTACAGTACGTCCCTGGGAATCGGTAATACGACCATCATCCAGTACCTGCAGAAGTACATTGAATACATCTGGATGTGCCTTCTCAATCTCATCGAAAAGTACAACGCTGTACGGTTTCCGACGAACAGCCTCTGTAAGCTGTCCGCCTTCCTCGTATCCAACATATCCTGGAGGAGCTCCGATCAGTCTGGATACAGAGTATTTCTCCATGTACTCGCTCATGTCAATACGAACCATATTCTGCTCATCATCGAAAAGAGTCTGTGCAAGGGTTTTGGCAAGCTCTGTTTTACCAACACCGGTAGGTCCAAGGAACAGGAAAGAACCGATTGGTTTGGTCGGATCTTTGATTCCTGCTTTGGAACGAAGGATGGCATCGGTTACACGGCGCACACCTTCCTCCTGACCGATAACACGTTTGTGGAGCTCATCTTCCAGATGAAGCAGTTTGGCACGCTCTCCCTCTGTCAGCCTTGCTACCGGAATGCCAGTCCAACGGGAAATGATCCTTGCGATTTCATCGTCTGTTACTACTTCGTGGACAAGGCTTCTGTCACTCTCTTTTGTATTGCGCTCTTCAATTTCCAGCTGCTGCTGTAATTTCGGCAGCTCGCCATACTGCAGTTCGGAAGCTTTCTCCAGATCATAGTTCTGTCTTGCGATCTGGATCTGTTTGTTCATATCCTCAATCTGTTCACGAAGCTTCTGAAGCTTCTCTACAGAATGTTTCTCGTTCTCCCACTGAGCCTTCTGGGTATTAAAGGAATCCTGCATTTCCGCAAGCTCCTTCTGGAGCTCTTCCAGACGCTCTTTGCTTAAATTATCGGTTTCCTTCTTCAGAGACAACTCTTCCATTTTCATCTGATCGATTTTACGGCGCTGCTCATCCAGCTCAGTTGGCATGGAATCCAGCTCTGTTTTGATCAGGGCACAGGCCTCATCTACCAGGTCAATTGCCTTATCCGGAAGAAAACGGTCTGTAATATAACGATGTGAAAGTGTTGCAGCTGCAACAAGTGCGCTGTCTGTGATTTTAACACCATGGAATACTTCGTAACGTTCTCTCAGACCACGAAGGATAGAAATGGTATCTTCCACAGTTGGCTCATCTACCATAACCGGCTGGAAACGACGTTCCAGGGCAGCGTCTTTCTCAATATACTGACGATACTCATCCAGTGTGGTAGCACCGATGCAGTGAAGCTCACCACGGGCAAGCATTGGTTTCAGCATATTGCTGGCATCCATTGCGCCATCCGTCTTACCTGCACCTACGATCAGATGAAGCTCATCAATAAACAGGATGATCTGACCTTCGCTCTTTTTTACCTCTTCAAGAACTGCTTTCAGACGTTCCTCAAATTCACCACGGTATTTGGCACCTGCTACCAGTGCACCCATATCCAGAGCAAAAATTTTCTTATCCTTCAGTGCTTCCGGAACATCTCCTGCTACAATTCGCTGTGCAAGACCTTCCACAGCGGCTGTTTTACCAACACCAGGTTCACCGATGAGAACCGGATTGTTCTTGGTCTTACGGGAAAGAATACGGATCACATTCCGGATCTCACTGTCACGTCCAATGACCGGATCCAGCTTCTGGCTTCTTGCCTTTTCCACAAGATCCTCGCCATATTTATTTAAAGTATCATAAGTGGCTTCCGGATTGTCGCTTACTACACGCTGGTTTCCACGTACTGTGGAAAGTGCCTGCAGGAAGCGTTCTTTGGTAATGCCAAATTCGCTCCAGATTTTCTTCATGCTGGGGCTTGGATATTTCAGCAGGGACAGGAAAAGATGCTCTACGGATACGTATTCATCTCCCATTGCCTTAGCTTCATCTTCTGCATTTACAAGTGCCCTATTCAGATATTGTCCGAACCGGAGTTCGCCGCCAGATACTTTGACTTTTGCATCCAGGGCGTTCTTTACTGTGTTCAGAAAATATTCTTTATTTATTTCCATCTTCTCGATCAGTTTGAGAATCAGGCTGTCTTCTTGTGTCAGGAGGGTATATAACAGATGCTCCTGTTCGATTTCCTGGTTGCCATATTCGTAAGCAACCTTCTCCAGATCCTGAACAGCCTGTACGGATTTCTGCGTAAATTTGCTGATGTTCATAGGCTCTCCTCCTTCAGCTTGGGTGAATGAAAATAATTCCACCCAACTATTTTTATATATAAAACGCAGCTGCCGCGGCTCTTTAAAAAAGTAACTCGCAGGGGCTGCGTTTTGTATAGGTAGTTTCTTATTACGGTTTTTAATATAGCACCGATTGTTAGCACTGTCAAGATGTGAGTGCTAATTATTTTGTGAAGATTTTGTGAAGCCTTGATTTTACGAGCTTCACAGGGATTTTTCACTTACTTTCGCACTCGATTTTCTTGATTTGACCACATTTTTACCACAAATTCTTGGAAAAATAGATTCGTCTGATTTTCTTACCACATTTTACGACAACGGCTTCTGGTTTATACCACAGCAGGTACGGTTTCCGGCAGGTTCATTTTAGACATCTCGTTCTCCACATGAGACTTCTCTGCAATATGATTATAGACATTCATTGTAATCTGTGCATCTGAATGGCCCATCACATACTGCATAACTTTGGGATTGACATTATTCTCACCCAGTCTGGTACATCCCGTATGACGAAGAGTATGCGATGAAATAGGCGGCATCAGCTCCGGCTCTCGCTTCTCTTCTTCTGCCAGTTTGCTTTCTTTCTTATTATAGGCATTGACAATATTTTTCAGAAAGCTGTTCACTCCCGCCGGCATGATCGGACGTCCATGCTTTGTATTGAAGATGAATCCACTGCGTCCACCAATCTCCACATTACTCTGTAAACCAAGCATCAGGTTCAGCTCTCTCTGTTCACGGAACACATCATATACCATCTGTGTCATAGGAATGTCTCTGATTCCTGCATCCGTTTTGGTTTCTGAATCATGGAAACAATACCCTTCATCACCTTCATAATACACAAGCTGTCCACCTACATGGATCTCTCGGTTCTTCATATCCACATCCGACCAGGTTAAGCCGATGGTTTCACTCACTCTCAGGCAAGCCCCAAACATAACCTGCATCATTGGAAGATGAGGCTTATACACATTACTCTGTTCAACAAACTTCAGAAGTTTTTCCTGCTGTTCCAGTGTCAGTGCTTCTTTCTCCTTTGCCGGAGCCCCGTAATCTCCAAGTGTTCCTGTTACCGGATTCTTACGGATAATCCCATCTTCCACTGCCAGTTCAAAACTGGGATTCAATAAGCCATAAAGACCTTTGATAGTACTGTGTGCCAGTCCTTCATCTGACAATGCTGAAAAGAACGTCCTTACGTGAGATGTCTTAAAATCTACAACACGAATATTTCCCAAAGTATTTCGTATCCGATAGTCCCACATATGGATATAATTCTTTTTCGTTCTTTCCTTGATATTCTTTGTTGCCATGTATCGCTCAAACAAAGTATTTACAGTCAGCTTCTTGACTGATGCGTCTGTAATAAGCAGATCATCCATATCCTTATTGATCTTCTTTTCCATTTCTCGCAGACTCGCCAGATCAGCTGCATAAACCGAATTACGCTTTCCGGTAATTTCATCCTTGTAGCGATACTCATAACGTCCATCCGGGCGCTGGTATTCACCTGTTTTTAAATTTCTGCCTTTATTATCTTTTCTTGCCATATCAATCATTCCTTTCACTTCATTTTTCGTTATTCGGAATGATTTTTGTCCTGTCGGTATCAGTCATTTACTGTCTGATATCTGCTCACAGATTAACATAATATTTTATGATTTCCAAGGGTAAATTCCTGCAAAATACTAATTTTTATTTGCCTGTTTTACAGGAATATTTTCCCTTTTTTACTTTTCATTCCGAAGGAAAGTTGTTGTATTTTATCTTCTCATCTTTCATTACACTGCCATTGCATCAAGATATTTTTTTATCTTATCCACGTTATAAAGAACACGTCTTCCAATAATCACTCTTGCTTCTGCATAATCTGCAATTTTCTTTGCAGTTACTTCTCCGCAGGATAACATTGCCATTAATCCTTCAATATCTACCGTCAGACGATTCTCAGCCTTATACTCTGTTGTTTTTCTCATGATGCACATACCTCCTTTCCTCCGTATTCTTCTGCATCACCTCCCAGACAGCGGTTATGCCCGTTGTCAGTACATATACTTTTTGTTTGGACTTCTTACGATGATTTTCCATTCTGTTCGGCGTGTTGGCTTCCATTTGTATATGGCGGTGTCAACGTTACAATTGACCTCTATCAGAAATCTTTCTGAATACTGGCAGCTTCTTCTCAAGCATACCAGCCGTTGCCGGAGTATCTTCGGTTTCCACATACTACTCTCTGATACAGCGGTGGAATCCTGTGTTACCTTTAAGCCCGAAAGGCACCCATACAGCTCATTCAATTTTCAAGGTTCAATAATCAAAAGTTTTGTAGGTATACATTTTTGTACCTATTTGATTTAATGCCATTATATCCCCCGTTACTGCTAATGTCAATTGTGAACTTCCGAAAATAAATCCCCTAAATGCAGGATTTCACCCAAACAACTATGCTAAATTTACTTGTCCTGCCTGTTTACAGGCTTATTCAGTCCTGTTTTGCTCATCCTCTGATGTCTCTCCCGAGGTAATAAATGCCAGGATCTCTTCATAAGAACGACTGCTGTTTTTCATCGCTTTTAGCAGTTCATCTCTCTGATATGCCTTTCTTATATCGTACAGTTTTTTTAATTCATCAACCGCTTTTTCATGTGCTTCTCTGGTTTTTGCAACCTTTGCTTCTGCCTGTTCAATCTTGTATTCCAGGGTCTGTTCGCTGCTTCTTCTCATTCTTGCCATATCTTTTTTCTCCTTTGTTTTTCTTACTGGTGCTGTAAGATTTTTTCGATTTCTTTCGCTTGATACCGTACATTTCCTTCGTTTAAACCCAAGGCATCCAGTATGGTTTTCTGGGTTGCGGTGACAGCATGATCCAGACGATAAACACCGTCAAGCTGACGTATCATTACTATCTTTTCCAGCTCTTTTAATGCTGCCGGGACTGTTAGATAATTCGGCCTTTTCAACATTTTTTCGCTTTTTTCTTTTAATGCTATATAGATCCTGCTACGCAAAATCAGGGCAATAAACTGGATAAATACCTTTGATGACAATGCTTCATCACTGTATACGCGCATGCTTTTATTTCCAAGATAAGATTTGTCACTGCGGAACAGTTTTTCTGATACATCTCTGCTTTTATATAGCTCAATTGCTTCCCGTTCCGTCATATTTTCTGATGAAACAATGGCAAAATATCCTGCCAGGGACAGTTCCTTTTTTACTGCTGAAGCGTTCTCTTCTGCAAGCTTCAGCGTCTTCCCATCCTGCTCAAAATTCAGGTAAAAATACTTCATGATCTCCGGGCCAAATGCTACACATTCTTTCCCAACACATCCGTCCAGATATTTTTTCAGCCGGCGTATCTTCTGCTTGATTTCCTGTTTTTCACCATATGCTTTTCCATCACTGTAGTAAATATGGATATTTCTTTTTTTCGTATCACCTTCGTATAATAGGCGCCTGACAGTTGTTCCGTACAAATCATAACGATCAATATATTTTCCTCTACTGTTCTCAAAACTGCCCTGGTTTTCTATCACAATCTCACGGATAAAGTCCTTCATCCCCTTTACCATGATCAAAAAACTGTAACCGTTTTTTTCCATATATTCCAGATTTGCTTTACTGAAATACCCTCTGTCCAGAATAAATCCAATGTTCCTGTAGCCATATCCATGTGCCTTGTCAATCATACAAGTCAGCTGGGAAATATCATTAATACTTCCCGGATATAGTTCATAAAAAAGAGGTTCACGGTTCGCAGAATCACATGCAACTGAGTAATTAAAAATAGGCAGACTTACATCTGTTTTTGCGTTTCCGTGCTCTAAAAGATCTATGTCCCCTGCCTGGCAGTTTTTATTTGTAGAATCATAGGACAGATAAATTTTCTGTCTTTTATTCTTCGATTTATTCCAACTATTTAGAAAACCAACCGACTGTTCCGGCTTTAATTTTTGAAAAAAATCGGATACTTTCGAGTCTGTATATATCTTCATATCTGGTGTAAAAAGAGCGTGTTCATATGCATAATCCGGATAATACTGCCCAGCATTATTCTCTTCAATAATGCTGTAGCAGGCCAGATCCAGCAAAAATCCGGTGTCCTTTTCATCCATATATTCACCTAAAATTTCTCTCAACTTGCTGTCCCTTATGAGTTTTTGAAGCACAACATATGGACCAATATTTAAATACGGACTCCTCTCTGAACGATCTATTTCTTCTGGAATATCTGCGTCAGGAAAATACTTTAAAAAGTTTTCATTCGGAGTCATTCTGTTCTGATTTTCCGGATCCACACGGCCAATAGAAGCTCGTTTTGGATACGTATATTGTTTGACAGGATCATAAATTCGATCATACTCAAACTCTATATAAGTGTGTCCACCACGTTTTTTTCTCACCAGTTTCCCCGGCACAACCGGAATGTCAACTTTATATTTCAGGAACATGAAACTCCCTCCATTTTAAATAAATTCTCTCATAATTATAGGGTATAAATACCCTATAATTATTTTATCATAAAATCCGGTCGTTTGCAAGCCAAATCGCCTGCAAATGCCGGATTTTCAATATTTTTTATTCCTCATCAACCCTTAAAATTTGTTTAGGGGAGATTTTTTCGGAAGTTCACAGTCAATAGCACTTCATGCGTTTTAGGTTCTTTTTTGTACTCTTTTTTATTGATTTTCTGCTAGTTTGTGTTATAATATGGACAAATAGTTATTCATTTTTTGATTTTACTATCTTCAATGGATGTTTATCAGGACTAATGCAGAGGTGACTTTATGAATTTTAATCTGAAACTAAAAAAAATCCGGACATTCCGAAAAATGACACAAAAAGAACTGTCAGAGAAGATCGGACTGACCGATCAACATAGAATTGTACAATATGAAAAAGGAGTTCGTGTTCCAAAAAAAGATCTGGTCGATAAAATGGCACAGGCTCTTGATGTTAATCCTTATACCCTCTATGATACCGCTGGACGTGACGCTTCCGAAATGATGGAACTGCTTTTCTGGCTGGATGAATTTAACCCATCTTCCCTGCATCTGTTTCTCCCTCGGAGATTTCCCGGTGAAAAATGCAATGAAGTAGCCGACACTTCCGTTTACTACCATGACAATGATAGCTGGCCTGCCCATGCTCCTGTCTGTATGTGGTTTGACTATGGAGTTCTGAATGATTTTTTGAAAGAATGGGTGGTTCGGATGGATGAACTGAAATCCGGTGAGATTACCAGAGATGAATATTTTGAATGGAAAATCAACTGGCCACAGACTTGTGATGGTTGTGGAAAATATAAACCTAAGAAAAAATGGCGAATATAGCAAATACAATGCTCCCCAAAACTGGACAATATTCCAATAATGGGGAGCTACTATTCTTTTTTTAATCTAATGCTCTTCTACTATATGTATTTTTCATCACTCAACTACTTTATAGCCCGCATTTGTAATTACACAAATTTCTTCGCTTTTTCTTTCAATATATTTTTCTTTCAAACAAGCATTAAGCGCCTCTTCCCAAACAGCATATTCACGTCTATCTGGATACTCCTTAGCAACTACTTCGCTGCCAATTTGAATATATGTACCTGATTCCAAATCTGAAGTTATCAGAATCTGCCCTCCCGGTGCATCTGCCACTTTTTTAAGGAGTTGCTTCATTTCCTCTGTAATTAAGGCAGGTGTAGCACTGATATTCTCATTTTTGGTTGATACATCGCCATTTATTTCACTGATGAACTTGTCCCTTGCTTCTTCCCAAATAATATCTTCATTATCTGAAATATCAAATTCTGATTCTAATTCCCGTCTCAACTGATTTAGGCGATCTTTTACTTCTGAACGATCACCATCTAACTTAATAGCAATGCAGTCACTTCCAATTACACCTTTCATTCCAGAAAAATCAAAACCAGGAAGAAGAAGTGAAGTTGCATTGGCTCTTAGTACCCATGCTGCGCCCATTTCATTTAAGCTGACTGGGCTTTCGTAATATTCTGGCGAATGTACGAAAATAATATGCAAGTCATAATTAAGGAACCGTTCCCTTAAAAAGTCAAAAATATTGGCTCCATTTGGTATTCCATATCCTGGTAGGGAGCTGCAAAAAATATCTCTGCGAGGACTTAAATTGATTGAACGAAGTAAATCCGCAATTTTTGCAACTTGATCCCTATTCTTAGAAGAATGACTTATAAATATAAGCGGTTTCTTTTTCATACCAGAAGCACCTCCTTGTGAATGTGACAATCCTGACTCTTTCTCCTCGTCCGGATAATATTTATCAATATTTTTTCTAATAGCCTGAAGTTTTCCGACAAGCTCAATAAAATACTTTTTCTCCGTAAAACCATCCAGACGCTTGCCACAGAAATTGATAGTTTCCCACACAAAAGTGTCATGAGTTCGATCATAAATTCCCTGTAATTCCAATTTTATCTCTTGAAGCCAATTTTGGAATTCAGGCACATCACTGATCCGTTCAAAGGATGTTCCCATACCGCCACCAAACGGATGAAACATTTTTTCTATTTCTTTTCGTGAATCTATAAGTTTAATTAAGTCTTTCTTCAATCATTCTACCCCCAATGCCTTAAACACCGCATCTTCCGCACTCTGGTACGGAATCAGCTGAAATGCACTCATCAGATCAGCCGGAACACTTGCGAAATCAACAAACGAGGTACTCGGAATCAGCACCTTCTTTGCGCCGCTATCCAGACACACCTGAAGTGTATTGGCAAGTTCATCCACCTTTATCATTGTACCACTAATTGTTATATCTCCCAACACTGCCAAGTTGCTGACAACAGGCTTTCCAAGGGCAATCGAACAAAGTGCAATTAATGTTGGAAGTGCCAATTTGTCTGTCATACCAATTCCCTGTAAATCCTGATAGTTGATGATATAGTCTTTGGTTGAAGTACTGATAGCGCCACTGATCCGATTGCCGTTGGCTTTCAGATAATTAAATGCCGTGTTCACCGCTTCCTTGCATTTAGAATCACTGCCTAAGCCAGTCCGTTCAATTTTGCCATTGCCTGGAAGCATCTGACTTTCCAAACGGAATACACCAATCATGCCACTTTTTCCTCTGGATACGGTATAAATCTGCCCCGGGTTACACATTCCATCCGGTATCAGCTTACCACCACCCTGTTCTGGTACGGAAACATAATGTTCTGACATATCTTCTAGGTCTATATAGGAGAAGTTCACATCATAAAACTCCATGCCACCCAGCTTCTTCAATTGCTCCTTGACACGGCGACGCATTTCCAATGCAATCTGAATAATTTCTTCCAGTTCTTCTTTGGTAAACTCACCATTTGGGTACATCAACTTCAGATAACCGTCTATCATACGACGAACCGCAATTGTATCACGCTGATTCAGATTTCTCCCCAAGCGGAAGTAGTGATCAAGTGCATCTCCATACTGCTCCTTGCGAAGCTCTCGGATGAACTCTGCCAAATAGTCACTGATAAAACCGTAATCATCGGTAAAATGCTCCGGTCTGAACTTCGGTATCTCCCATCCTGGAAGATAACAATGCATACGATCAAGAAATGCTGTATCTGTTCCCATTTCCTGCGGGAAAGGTGCAAACAGACTGGACGTTTTCAACAGCACGTCCACACTCTGATTGATATTTCCCACAAATACCATGGACGCAGTAGCAGCTTTTTCTTCTTTGCCACGGGCAAAAGAGCCGGATGCCATATAATCCTTCATAATCTGAATGCCATCTTTATCTTTAAACTTGATACCTGCCACTTCATCAAAGGCTACACAATCCCATAAGCCGACCAGTCCGACTGTTTTGCGTCCCATATTGTAAAACAGGTTTGCAACCGTCGTCTGTCCACCGGAAATCAAAATACTGTTCGGTGAAATCTCTTTGTAAAGATGAGATTTACCGGTACTTCTCGGTCCTAGCTCACAAAGATTAAAGTTGTTTTCAACTAATGGAATCATACGGGTCAGGAGCAGCCATTTCTCACGATATGTAAATTCATCTGGCTCCATGCCGATAGAACGAAGAAGAATATCCAGCCATTCATCTTTCGTAAAAGCCTTTCGTCCCTGCTTAAGTTCATCAATATCAATGTGTGGCATCTGGATTGGTGTCAACTTACGGATACTAATTGGTGAAATATCTTTCTGCTTTTTCTGTTTGGAACGAAGCGGATTTCCATCAATGTCCTCAATACCAAAGTTATTGTCGCCTTCAACCTCATAATCCAGCTGAACAATACACCAGATACCGCCGCAGAGCAGGCGATCAAATTTTTCTGGATATTCATCGGCAATCGGTACATTACCAACGCCCAAATTAGAAAACTCTGCAAAAAAGCAATCCTTTTTCATATCCAATCGAACAGTCACCATATCAATGATTGTGTGACTACCTTTTTTACGCAGTTGAGACAGAATTTTCTGTGATTCATCCGGGCGTACAAAGTTGTCAGCAAGAATACGCTTCACATTCTGTACGCCTTTCTCTATAACCGTCTCATCATCTGAACTGCAATACTGTCCCAACAAGAACTCAAGAACATAAACTGGGACATTCGCCCCTTCTTTGATTTTCTTTGTCAGGTCTTTCCGAACAATCTTACCGTCAAAGTTCTGACGGAGCTTGTTCTTTATTTCTTCACGGGTACTTTCACCCTCTGCAAATTGCTCCATCTTTCTCTCCTCCTGCGGCCTTAACTAAAAAAATCAAACTCGTCCACCGCAAAGGCGATGTCAATCTGGAATGGCTCCCGCTGTGGCATCTGTAATCCCTGTTCATCTGCAATTACCAGATAATAAGTAGCTGTATTGCTGTATTTTAGAGATTTTAGATTAAACTGACAACGGAAAGTTCTTTCTGCACCGTTATCGCTGGTCTTATCTGCAATAATCTTCTGAATATCACTAATCTGCTTGCCATCCTCATCTGTAAAATAAACCTGATAGGTTGCTGCTTCACGGTTTGTACTGACCGCATCTTTTTGATAGAAGTTCAATGAAAAAATCATATTGCTGATCTTACGATTTGCGGACAGTAAATTAACCGTTACCGGCTTAGTATCATATTTCTGCTTATTTCGCCTATATTCCATAGAATCATTGCGGAGATAATGATACTCAATCACCGGAACAACCATTTCCTGTAAACTGATACCACCATGCACAAAATTCATACCGCCGCCATTCATTTTGATACGAATACTTCCTCTCGGTGCAAATCCATCGAATTCTGTATTTCCGCCCAGGAATTTTACAGGCATCAAGTAATCTGGTTGCACACCTTTCTGCATAATTGCATATCTTCTGCCATATTCTACACACCGCTTGATGCTTTCTTTTTTTCTGATATCAGAATTTGTTACATCCACATCAAAAAAGCCTCTTTTATCTACTTTGTCATCTTCCTTCAAAGGACTGTATGTATAAAGAAATCCATGGTCTGCCGTAATTAAAATATTCGTTCCACCAAATTCATTTACAATGATACGCACGAGGTTTTTCAATTCTGAAATCGCCTTGTCACACGCAGCAAAAACAGCAGTATCCGAAGTGTGGCTGGCTTCATCTATGGTATCGTGGTAAATATAGACCACATCCATACCTTTTACTAAAGCACTTCTTTCCGCTCGTTTCATAGCAATGATGTCATTATACTTTAAAGCCACGCTTGCCGAATCTTCTGTTTTCAGAACCTTATCCCTATAAGTACTTGCCGTAGACTGTCCATCTGCCAAAACCGTCAAAATATCGTTCCGAACCTCTACTGTCAGTTCTTTGTGCGGCAACAAAGCCGCCATACCAAACTTTGTAGTAGAAGGGAAGATACTCTGCATACTACTGATAGAAACCTTACTTTGCGTTTCTCGCTGAAGCTGATCTGCCATCGTAGCTGCCACTTCATAACGCATGGCATCTGAGATAATTACAAATACTTTCGTATCCGAGGCTTGGATACGGGAACGGTAAAAATCCTCCTGTTGCGGTACTTCCAGAACTTTACCGTAAGTTGCCAGTTCATCCGCACATACATCCGACCAATTGTTGCCCAACTCACCTAAGAACCAATGATTATAGAGTCCTTCCACTTTATCGACAACGTGCTTAAATAGATCATCCAACAGAATATTGGAAGCCTCCAAACTCTTTTGAAAACTAAGATGGAACAAACGGTAATAAGTGTCCATCTGATAGTAACTCTCTGTATATTCTTTCCAGATACTTTTCGCTTCTGCGGTATGGAATCCGGCAGAATGTTCCTTAAAGAAACTTTGCATATTCGCCACTTGTAAGATACCGTCATAAAAATTCTCAAATGGCTCATACCATACACAAGTTCTCCGTTTTTCAACGGTATTCGTAATGGTATCCACATCAATGATATGGTCGCTGATCTCTGTCATTAACTTTTTCAGAATCACTTCATTAATACACGGAAAACACTCTGTTCCTACCAAATCTTCTACTGTCAGCTTTTCAAAACGCTGATACAGACGAGCTTCATCCTCAACATAACGAGCCACATCATATAATTGCGGAATGTTATCACTATGAAGCCATTCAGAAATAAAATCATAGCAATATGCCTGATGTGGCATGGAAATAAAACCGTCCAGTCCGGCAAGATATTCCTGCCGCATGGTACGGGTCGCCGCAGTTAAAAGCAGATGAATTGCCAACCGCCCAAGATCTGGTTCTTCCTCCACAAATCCGCATCCCTGACGAACCATCGCCCAAAATGCTGCGTCCGCATGATATTTTACAAAATCCTGATAAATCGTGTTATTATTCAAATCAAGTCCTGCCTGGAACACACTACGGAGAATCATATTAGGCTGTGCATCCTTCAATCCACAGATTGCCGCCATGACAGCCATGTGTAACTGTGCCGGTGTTTCCGGAACTTTATTCTGTGTGCTAACTTTCAAACGACGGTCTTTCGCATTGAAATAAGCACGATAATTTTTAACCTGTTTCCTCATTGCCGGATTTGATATAAGTCCCATCTCATCCATCCAGATAGAAATCAGATCTGCCCGAAACTCTTCGCTGTAAAGCTCCACATCCAGAAGCCAGTTATCATCCGGGCGGTTATAGACACACGGACTGTAAACCAGATAATTTGTGGTCAAATCATCTACTGAAAGCAGTTTTTTTACAGAAAACGCATTATTTCCAGTCAGCGCAATCACCTTTGCATTTTCCAAAACCACTTCATCCAGCTTATCCTCAAATTCCTTATCTTCATCGTACCAGAAAATGATACGACGCTGATAAAACTCAGGAAGAGGTGCAGCAAACCTGCGATTTAAATCTTGTATTATTTTATCTGTATCCATGCTGTCCTCCTACCGTATAATCTTCCAATTTGCTTTTCGTTTTGTTCCGCCCTGTACCAATCTACCTTTTTCCTGTAAAGAAGCAAATATTCGAGAAACCGTTCTTTTCGATATACCCATTTCTTCCGCATAATATGCCTGTGTTGCAGATGGATTCTTCTCTATAATCTGCAACAATTTTTCTATCTGCGTCTGTTCCTTATTAAGCGGCACTTCAGTGCCATTAGTGCCATCATCGGCGCTACATTTAACGCCATTAGCGCCATTTTTAGTGCCATTGGCGTTAAATGTGGCGTTATTGGTATCAACCTGACCTCGATAAATATTGATACGCAAATCCACTTCGCCACCAATAAACTCCGGCTCCCGCAGTCCGGCAGCTTTCACTTTATCAATAATTCTCGGAATACCGCTTCCCCAATGCTCAATCAGATTCATATACGCAAACGCATGGGCAAGGGCTTCATTTCTGATTTTGGAATAGCCTTCTTTCATACGTTCCATAGTTTGTCCCATTGGCAGCTTTCCTGGAGAAGTGATTTCCAATCGGTTGTCATATACCGCAACCTGTATTGTACCATGATCCAGATAACTACGATGTACCATGGCATTAATAATCAACTCACGAATAGCATCCGGTGGAATCTCATAAACATCCTGGCGATAAATTCCCACAATAGTAGCACCCAGATGAATATTTCTCAGAACAAACTGAAATGCTTCATCTATCTGCTCCCAAAGCGGACCAGTATATTCTCTACGGTCAACAAATACCGCTTTCGTTGTACCTTTGAACACACCACATTGCGTTGCAACATGAAGTCCTCCGTTACCAGTCAAAATAGCAAACGCATTGGATGGATAATCTTTTCCATCACGCTCAATCAAAACGCCCCATGAACGTAACTGCTGTCTGCCTACATCTTTAATCGTTGCTTTCTGTTCCTCTGTACGGGCATTTCTGACAGCCTGCTCTTTCATAGCTTTGCAGAGGACATCAATATCTTCATCTGTAACATTTAACCCAGTACATAAAGTCTGATCATAGTAACGATTACTCCCCTCAAACAACAATTCTTTTATCATATACTCATCGGCAAGACGGGTAGTTCCGGCAACACGAACATATACACCGCCATCTCTGCCAAGGGCTTTGATATAATACGGGCGCTGTCTGCCCTCA
The DNA here is from genome assembly GCF_015551645.1 of Ruminococcus sp. D54t1_190329_F1. NCBI lineage: Bacteria > Bacillati > Bacillota > Clostridia > Eubacteriales > Oscillospiraceae > Ruminococcus > Ruminococcus sp. D54t1_190329_F1. The sequence continues at coordinate 33,430 of NZ_JADNDC010000002.1, read as the reverse complement.
GAAACCTCAACCACAATGACAGTCTTACCATCAACCGTCTGTAAAGTGATATCCGGGATAATTGCCGGTTCACAGCTGTCTGATACAGCATTGGCAATGGCATCCATTTTCTTGAACACATCTTCCTTGTCAAAGCCAACAACCTCTCTGGTTTTATCGGCAATTCCGAAAATGATTTTTCCTCCGGTTCCATTTGCAAAGGCAACCACAGATTTCATATATTTGATGCTTTTCTCAGGCAGGTTCTCTTTAAACTCTACATTTTTTGATTCCCCTGCAAGAATTTCTTCTATGGTCATCGTAACACCTCGCTCTCTTTAACAGTCCTAACCACCATATTTTTACTTGATTGATGAAGAAATTGAGCTCAATGCTTTGCTTAAAGCATCTTCATCAGCCTTTTTTCTTCTCTCACTTTCCCACATACCGAGTATCTGATAAATGCATTCTTTCACAACAGGAAAATACTTTCGGCATTCTTCTTCGCTTAACTCATGAATACCTTTACTCAAGATTCCGTAAATGGTTGCATTTTTGACCAGTATATCTGGAAGATATCCTTCCAACATCTTAATTTTTTCAGCTACTCTCGCCCGTTCAAACATCTCGTTATCAATCGCATCAGCCGCAGTTTCTTTTGCTTGATAAACAAGTCTTTCAAGAATTCTTCTCAGATAAACATATGATCCAGCACCAACACCACTTGCAAAAAGTCCTATTGCAGTTCCAAGTTCCTTACGGTCTTCCTTAGAAATCACATGCTTATAAGCATCTAATTCTGGAAATGTCATGTCTGCGACAGATGGATACTGCCCAATTTTCATCATTGAATTGTCTGTTGTCAGAACAATATAATCAAGATGATGCTCCTCATTCATGCTACAAACAAATTGGAATATCAAAATTCTTGACACTTCTTCAGTTTGCGGTTCTTTCCACTTCCATACCGTATTTTGTTCTTTTACGAACCCTCCAACCTGTGGTGTATTTTCAAGAATACGCAACTGCTGAATTCTCCAAACTTCCTCTGAAAGTTTTTTTGAATAGCATTCATTATCATTATCTTGAAAATATATATAAGGCTTCATTGTAAAAACACGCTCTTCTTTACATTCTTTACAATAAGCACTTATTCGGACTTTTCCATCAAGTAAAAGAATTAACTCTTCAATATTATCTTCATCTATTTTCATGGACTCATAAAGTCCCGCCGTTTGCAAAAAATTTGCAAATACATTATCTTTACTGGAAACTATATCTGATGGTATTGAATCAAAAATATTCTGTCTCACCTTATTCTCTCCTTTACTACCGCATTTTCAGGCACTTTTTCCTCATATTCCTGTTTCAATTCCTCTGCCAAATACGCATCGCTCATGCAGTGCATGTCAGAAACACCATCACGGATCAGCTGATAGACCAGGGAATGATAAAAGAAATCCAATGCCTCATCCAATGAAAGTCCCTGCTGTTTGGCAAAACACTCAATGACACGAGCATATTTTTTCTGAAGCAAAATCGGGTTCGCTGTCATAGTGTTTCACTCCCTTCAAAATGCAACAGAGACAGTGATTTCTCTGTGCGGAAACATATTTGCAGGTTCGGCTTTTCATAACGTAGGCGGTTGATAGCTTCCGTTTTATCAATCAATCCGTCAAAGAACAACTCCACGGTATTAAACACCTTATCATTGGCAACACCGCCCACAACAAAGTCATAATCTGTCGAATCTTTTCCGCTGCGGCAATTCAGAATGAAATCCAACCATTCTTCGGAATAGGAATCGAATTTCAGCGTTTTCAGTTCAGCTTCCCGGCTTTCATCATACTCATACCAGGAGATAATACCATCTTTTCCACGGCATTTGAACTTGCCGCACCACTTCGCCGCCTGTTCATATAGCGGCGTGACATAGAAGCCACGTCCGAAGTCTACATTGGGGCGGGAATGAACCAAATCCGGCTTTGCAATCTCTAAAAAGGAACCATGATAGAGAATCATACTTCCACACCCCTTTCTTTCATCACGTCAAGGAGGTCATCAACGATATATTCCCGGCTCTGGGTATGCAGCACTTCATATTCCGGCACGATGTAGCCGTGCAAAATATCACTCTGTTTGGTAAACGCCTGATAAACACGCTCTGCATCCACGCCCAGCTTTGTCGCTACATTTTCAATACAAAATACAGCAAACTCCAGCTCACTGGAATTTTTGATTCTTTCATCCGTTATCATATGCAAGCCCTCCTTTTACGATAATTTTGAAAAATTGTCTATTAAAATCAAATAAAAAGCAGACGGATAAATTCCCTCTCTTAAAGCTATTCTACTAACCATTCTAAACTGTTTCATAAGTTCTTCTTCACTTTTTGGTGTTGTCTGAACCTTAATCAAATTCATAGCTTCTTTGCATAATGGCATCGCCATATATTCAGGAATTGAATTTGCTTCTTTCTCAATTTCTTCCTTTGTAATCGGATCAAGGGATAATGTATTAAAAAGTTCAAAAAACTTTTTAGCTTCATCAGAATCCGGATATTTTCTACCACAATTATATTGTGGCTGATTCGCATCCAATGACTTCCATAACTGCTTAATATCTGCAAATTCATATGATTTAGTCAATGGCAATTTCTTTGGCGGCTCACCATACGAATAGAAAACTACCTTATCTAATGAGCTTTTTTCTATACAAGCAAATATATGACTGTCATTCTGTGGTGAAAGCCCTATAATATGCAATTCACCTGAAAGTTTTTCAAGTTCCCCAAAATGATAATCCGTGGCAATTTTCAGTTCTGGATGTTTGATATAAGTATCTATAATTTGAGCTTTTTCTGATTCTACACCTGCTCTCATTATCTCAAATTTCTCTACATCCGAATCATGTAATTGCTTTAGTCTTTGAAGTGCCTCGATTCCTTTCACTTTATCCTGAGCTTCTTTATATTTATTCTGTCCACTAAAATTAAGTAGTGCATTACAATAACATTGCGGATAATCTGGATTCATAACGATTTTTCCGTTTTGCTTGTTCAAAAATCCCTGAACTGTTTCAGGATTTTCAGAATCTGCAAGGACAGAATAATCCCCATGCAAATGGTAAATTGTTTTATTAGTCAGCTTTTCAATATTATTATCATAATTCAATGTAAATATCGAATCAAACGATCTGAAAAAACGTTTGACAGGCTTTTTCATTTTTTGATAAATTTCTTGAATTTTACCAGCATTATAGATAGCATCCAGAATCATCCATTCAAATCCTTGTTTTGATGCTTTCCACATATCACTCAAATCCGGATTATCCAAGAAGAATAATTGAAGTAACAAAAACCAATCTTCTAATGGAATTTCATAATAATGCTCAAATTTGCTGCGTTCTGCGTTTTGTGCCTTGAACTCCATTACAGCTCTTTTCACTTCATCGTCAGCATTAACTTTATCATATTTTCCATCAAGCACAGCATTTGCAGTAGGAAGAAGTCCTCGAAATATCTGTTCAATTTCACTTCCAGACAGCGTACCTTCAAAAAGACTATCATACTTATCGCACTGTGCGTTAAAAATAATTCTTGACAAAATGAACCTATTTGAATAGGCTTTTCCCCCAAACTGTATGTTTACTCCATTCCCCAAGAGAATAGATTTCTTTTGTTTCGGTTCTATAACTATCCCTCCTTACTTTATTTTAGCCAAAACATCCTGGAAAATTGCATAATTCTTTTTCACGCCATCGTCCAGATCAATGGAAATCATCTGATCAGCAAGGTGATGAATCTTTTCCTCATAGGTTCTGATTTCAGCTTCCTGTGCCTGTAAGGTGGTCAGCTTTCTGTTCAGCTTCACACGCTCTCCGGTGGAAGCATTGGCAATCCGCTGTTCCAAATCAGCAATAGCTGTGCGATAACGAGCCTGTTGCTCATGCACATAGTCGGTACGAATGCGGGCAATGGTGTCCGGCTGATAACGATGCATATAAATCAGAGCCTTAAAGCCGTTCTTTTTGCCACTGTCAAACAACCAATAAATTGGGCGTTTCTGATAAATCTTGCAATGATCTTTATAAAAATCATTCAGGAAATAGTTCCGAATCACCTCCTTCGGCTGTCCTTTGCCGCCGAGGGCATCGGCAATAAATTTCAGGTTTTCGTCTAAGGTGTCTGCACCGTAAACGGTTTTCACAAATTCCACGAACAGACCGACAATATCATCCTCGAAGTATTCATCGTCGCAAATCGGGATAATGTTATCTTTATCCGCAGCAAAAGAAGCATACTTGCTGGCCTCCCATTCGCCACCTGCATAAGCAAGACCATCCACCTCCAGAGAGTAGCGACCAAACATACAGCCAATCGCATAAGAAATGAAAGATCGAATATCTCTGCCAAGTTCAGCCTTGCGGACAGTGACATCCTTATCCTCAACCTCCGGTGTCAGCTCATCCTGCAAACCATAAATATCAATGAAGATGCGGTTCAGTTCTTCCTCGTTGGCTTTCAGCTGATTGAAACGGTCATCACATTCAACCTGCCACTGTTCAAAAGCTTCGGCAATAGTCGAAACTTTGCGACGAAAAGGATGATGTTGGAAGTCCCATGATGTTTCAAAAGCATCCCAATCTATTCTCGATATTGCAAGCGTATTTTTCACCACTGAAGAAACTATCGACTCATCTCTCACCACAATCGGAATGTTAAGTATATCTTCAGGTGACACACCCAATGTAGGACTTAACATTTTTGAAATATAGTTACAAGATTTAGAATTAAGTATGCCAAGCAAATATATGAGACTCACTTCATTATTCAGTGAATATATACTGTTAACTGCACTTTCTGAGATAAATCCACCTTCCACATATCTAAATGGCAAATCTCCAGATGCTACATGTCCAACAACAACCGATGGGAGAAAATTAAAATCAATATTTCTAAGTGTCGACCTTAACTTACCAGTTTTTATATCTGTAAAATTTTTGAGAGCAAATCCATTATTTTCCCAATCTATTAAATAATCTTTATTTCCATACCAACGTCGGAATGTACCTCCTTTATTACAAGGAAACCATTTCCTTCCTATGTTTTCTTTTCGAATTTCAAACCATAGACGTAAAAAACGATTATTATCCCCTGTAGTCAGTCCATTGCGAACTGTAAAGTAATCTCTTACTTTTTTATAATGAGTAAACGCATGAAAAAGAGCATCACTTACCCAATATATATACTCTGTTCTTGGTATTCCAGAAAAAATAGCTTGTTTTGTAGAAAAGCGTTGTTTTGGATTAAAAAATTCTTTTTCTTTTTCAGCTTCCGATTTTCCAGTCAAAAGTTTACAATACATTCCACTATACTCAGAAATATATGATAAATTCAAAATAAAAGAAGCAGTTTGAACTACCTCTCCTGGTATTTCATTAAAAGCTCTTGCTCCAAGATGCAACATATTGACAACCCTGCGGCTTAAAAGTTTTTCTCGCAATCGCTCATATCCTGCAATAAACATCCACACCTGTTGTGTAATCATCGCTTGATATCCATTTTTCTTTGCCATATATCCGCAATGCTCAATGAATACCGCAAATAAGTCACTCTTGCTATCTGGATAATTCTTTTTTACATAATCTGACAGTTTTGCACTCATACCCGAACTCCCCATATACGGCGGATTTGTCACTACCACATCATACTTTTGTGACAATGCTTCTGCCACCTGTACCAACGGCAGTAATTCTCTCAGTGCCGTATCACGAGACATATTTATATCTACCGTAATCTCAGCGAAACGGTCATACAGAACAGACCAATCCTGCGGTGTTACGGTTACAATCGAACCATATTCCTTTGCATCATGCAATTCTTTGATGATGGTATCCATTGCGGCTGTGAGCTTCATATCGCCGTTACAGAAATAATTCACCGCGAATTTATCTACATGGTTGCTCTCCACAATAGCATATACATGGGGCTGAATGCCGCGGCTAAAGAAGCGGCGGTCATACTGACGGGCTTTCATCATCACCGCAAAGTAAGCCAGCTGTGCCGCACGGTCATCAATATCCAGACCATAAAGATTGTTCTCCACAATACTTGCCACTGCTTCACGGGTAGTATAGCCGTAGGATTCATAAATCTTCATCAGCACATCAAACATATACGCAAGAATATGACCGGAACCGGAGCATGGGTCAATAACTTTCAGCTGATTTGGTGTCAGTGTAGCATATTCCTTACGGATTTCGGCCAACTGTTCTTGCACTTCTGGCTCCTGCTCGGCTTCTTCCAGATAGTAGTGCCATTTAGTATCTTCTGATTCACGATTTCCGTCAGCATAAGTAGACTGTTCTTCCTCGGTAGGAAGAAGCTGCTCTTTCACATCCGGGTGTCCCTCCAGCCACAGGCGACCAAGGCTGTTCTCTACCATGTAGCGAACAATCCAGTCAGGTGTAAAAAGCTGGGTTGCTGCAGGGATATTCTCTTTTGTAATTTTCACATTCTTTTTCAACGCTGCGAAAACATCGTCTTTTTTCTCGCTGTTATAATACTGATACAGCCATCCGATAATCTGAACAGCATCTTTCCAGTCATCCTCCGGTATCAGCTCGATCATCTGCTGAATCACACTGCCTTCACGAAGCAAGTTATCCGGCAGAAGAAGCTCGGTGTAGTCCGCAATCTTCTGGAACATTCCCGGCAGAATCTTATTCAAGGCGTTACACTGCACGATCAGCAGATATTTATACAGTTCTTCGGTCTTTTCGGCATCTTTCAGTTTATAGACCTTTTCCATATCCAGTCCATCCAAATCCAGATGAATGGCTTCAGTTATAATTTGTGGCTTAAAGTTGTTTTCCTCGTCCGTGAATACACGCACATGGGAAGGAAGGTAGCCGTTTACTTCCATGAATCGCAGAGCAGAAAAGCGATTGAACCAAGTATAGGCAACCTCTTCCATGACCTGCTTATATCCTTTATCGTTAATCTCAGCAATCAGAGCCTGACGCTGTTTCTTTTCATCGGCAGTGAGGACTTTGCCGCCAACGCTGTCCGCATTGGCATCCTCAATGTTGTCCTCTGTGATACCGTATTCCACACCTTTCAGTGAAACACGGGCGATCAGCTCTGTTCTTGCCCAGACAGCAAATTTTTTAATCGCATTCTTATCCATACTCGTCTCCTTAATTCAGCTTAATTTCGTCGCAATTCTTCAGCAACTGTTTCAGCTGAGAACGAATTTTCTCTACATAATCATCAATATCCGCATCCGTCTGTAAGGTCTTTGCCTGGAATACAACCTGACGGTTATAAGCACGAACAACCTTTTTCTTTGCCGGAGCTGCTTCTTTTCCCGGCTGTGTCGGCTGTACTGGCGGCTTCGGTGCAGGCGGAGCCAGAACAGACTCGATATTGCTGACCGTATCATCCTTGTACTGACACATCGGCAAGAACATAGCATCCAGAAGGGCAAGGCTCTTTAATTCTGCAATTTTCTCCTTGCACTGGCTGAAATATTTGTCTGATTTTTCAATCAAATGTGATGCCTTGGAATCACCGTTTGCGGCAGTGTGGGTTGCTTCCATACACTGACGAACCGTTTCCAGAACCTCAACACGTTTTTCTTCCAGCATCTTGTCATGGGAGGTGCGAACCGTATCCATCAACGGATTCAGTTCACGAATCCGGGTATAGTTGAACTTGCTTCCAGTCTGAACCATCGTAATCAGACGAATGGTATTCAGTGCCTTATGTGCTTCCTCATTTTCTGCAATTCGGTCAAGATCGTCGTACAGAGATTTTTCAAACTGCACTGCCTGGTCGAATACTGTTACCTGGGTTTTGAAGAAGTTTTCAATGCCGTTGCTCATGGCTTCTTTATTGTTGAAAAGAGCATCCTCTTTTTTCAGCACACGCTCAATCAGGGCAATATTGTCTTTCTTCTGAGAAAGTACATCGTCCATCAGATGAATGGCTTCCTGCACCAATCCACGATCCGGGTATTTATGTCCGTCATAACGGGCATCCAAAGAAGCATAGTAATCACGCTGTTCACTGAATTTCTCAGTCACAAAGCGAATCAGACCATCTTCATCATCCGGTACATCCATGATATCGAAATACTCTCGGAGCATCGCTTTTACATCACGCATCATCGTAGCAGAAATGGTTTTACGCTTGCTGATGGAAGTCTTGCCGATCTCACTCTTTTTGCGGAGCATATCTGGCAATTTCGGGTTATCTGGCTGAATGGTATTGCCTGCATACTTGATGGTTACTTTCTGGGAATAAATCAGCTGTGCCGTAACCGCAGCAATATCAATTTCTTTCCATCCATACGGAATTGCACTATATTTGCTTTGTACGTCTGCCATAGATGTCGGCAGTTTTTTCGCATCCTGCATTTCCAGATATTCTTCCATAGCAGAAGCAGCATCACGGTTTGGCTCCATGCCCGGAAGTGCCGTTACCGCACCTGTCAGAATTGCAATAATATCTGCGTCACTTCCTGCATTATCTGTAATCAGGTCGAGCTTGCTATATACATGAGCAACCAGATATTCAAGAGACTGGTCAATCTTGCTTTTGGCATTTCCGGCTTTAATTTCCAGATGTTCGCCGTCTACATAGAACTGCGCCCTTTCAATGGCATTTTGCAATTCGGTCATTGCACTCAGCTCATATTTTCCGGCTTCGTCCTGTTGGTCACTGATGATTTTCTGCACAGTTTTTGGAAGCTGGCTTACATTTCTCTGCTTTACGTACTTGCGAATCTTCATAGCAGATTCCAGAGATTCATAGTAAGGCGTGTCAGCCAGAACCACGATTGCTTCGTTACCTTTGGATTCCGCCATCAGACGGTAATCTGTTTTTTCAATGGCATCAGTAGCCACGGTCAGGAAACGCAGACGCATACCGCCAGTTGCCACACCAACCGTAATGCCGTCCACCATCTGATCGAAAGCAAAGTCATATTTCCCATAACGGAACTTCTTGGTTGTGAAAATATCACCGTAAATCATCTGAGCAATACGCTCCACGATAGAAGCGGTATCCACATTGGTATCCCGGATTTCACGCTGAATGTCCTGTTCCTCATCGGTCAGGAAATTATAAGTATCGCCAGTTCTGCCAATATAGTTCTGGCTCATCAGACGGTCAAGGCATCCACGGACAGCTTCACGCATGATAATCTTATCCACACGAATATCGTCCGCCATAAGGATAACGATATTGTCCAGATTAGAAGGAATATCATCAATATATCGAATCAAGTACAGAAGTTTCAGCACATCCACATCCTGCTGTTCAATGCCATCCACGTTGTCAGCAGCTTTCTGACAACGCTCAATTACTCGGCGAATAGAACCGTCCAGGAAAGTATGTACGGTATCGTAAAAACGGAAGAATGGAACAAGTGCGTATTCATCCTTCTCCTGAATTTTCTGTGCAGCTTCCTGGAAACCGGAAAGCATAGAACGCTCACCACCGGACAGGTGCTTGCCGGAATTTCCATGTTTCCGGATTTCAGCAAATACTTTCTGCATGATGATGAACTGATACGGCACGAATGGGAAGTTCTCTGTAAATTCTCTCGGACCGGAATAACCTTTAATATCCAGAATAGAACCGCTAAAGCTGAACAGGTTACGAAGAACAGAATCATTCTGCTCATAAACACCTTCCAAATCTTCGGTTGCTTCTGGCTTCTTTTTCAAGATACGCTTCTGGATAACTTCATCCACGGAGGAAGAAGATAAGCTCAGTCTTGTCTTGAAACGTGCCTGGATACGAGAGAACTCATCAGCACGAACTTTAATGATTTCATCAATGGCTTCCTGTCCGGTACAGATCACCCAAATCTTACCTTCGCACTCACTTCCGATTTTCTCGGTCAGAGACTGGAGGTTCAAAAGCATATCGGTATCCGTACCAACATACTGACCAACCTCGTCAATCATAAACAGCAGACGGAAGTTTGCAGGTTTAGTATCTACATAGGCTTTCATATCTTCCACAAGCTGTGCAATAGAAATCTCTGTTGCGGTTTTATCATTGAACCACGCCTTGGCATCGTCCTCACTCATATCCAGAACTTTCATCAATGTCGGGATGATGAACTTGCCATTGAAAGCAAAGGCACGGCGCATTTCAAGCCAAGGCTTTCCTTTCTTTTCTTCAAAAACTCTGCGAAACTCCTCAGTTTTTCCCTGCTGGTCAATATAACGCTCCATCATGGCAACTTTCAGATTCTCACCGTAAAATCCCAGATGGTTGTAGAACATTTTGGCAAATACACGAAGAACCGCAGTCTTATCTTTATTGCTGAATCCCTCAATATCAATATTGAACAGAATTGTCTCGGTCTGTCCCTTTGTGGCACGATCAATCAGCATAAAGGTTGCCGGGTCATCCTCAAACTTTTTACGGAAACGCTCCACACTGCGAATGCCTTTTACCTCTTTATTTTCCAAAAGATAGGAAAGCATTTTCAAGAAGTGAGATTTACCACTTCCAAAGAAACCAGAAATCCAAACACCCATATCAGCTGTCGGCTGGTCAAAAGCATCACCGTAATAATTGAAGAACGTAATGAAGTGTTTCTTCAATTCTCTGGTAATGACATATTCATTTAACTCCTGCTCGATTACATCATCAGCAGCCTGATCTACTTTAATTACACCATTGATTTTGCGGTTAATGTCATCCGCAAACATATCTCGAATCATCATGGCTTTATCCCCCTTAATCTATGACACTGAATGCCCGGTAATAATCATTTGGTGTCAAACGATTGAATAGTTTTACATGACGACCATCAAACTCACCCGGATACATAACCAAAATCGGAACATCCGAAAAATACGGTTGCAAGGCTTCCAATAACGTATGGATTCTCATAAACGGGAACACCTCGCCCACACCTGTCAGCATCAGCACATCACCCGGTTCGTGTGGCTCATACTGGATTTTATCAATGAACTCTCCATTGCCGATTGCGGAGTTAAGCTGCTCCAGAAGATAAGCACTTCCGTCAGCTTCTTCCATATCGGGAATCGCATCTGTGATGTCCATATCATCGCAGATAGAGAGAAATGTTTTATATAAATTACAAACGATCAAATGGCAATCTAAGGACTGATCAGTTTCCAGCTGATTCACAAAATGACGGACAACCATTTCATTCTCCGGTTCATAACAGAAGATTCTGATATTCACCTCATTGCTGAGTCCCTTGCCTTCCAGGAACTCCGGTTCCTGAATCAATGCCCGAACTTTGTCCAGGCGTTCTTTTATATCACTCATCAGGCTACCTCCTACGAAAAGCAATTAAACGCTGGCAGTATCGCCGTATCGCCATTGCTTCTGATGGCATTCTCCAAAACAGGATGCAGCCATACTGGATTCAAATGATCTGCCTTGAGATTGTCGAGATATTCTGTTTCGACAAGCACCCTGGCAATGATCTGTTTTAACTTTGTTATTGTAGTATCGCTCCAGGAAGCTACGGTATCATTCTGCTCCTGCAAGCGCATAAAAAATGTATTCAAATCTATCTTACCAAAAGACGTATCTCTTAATCTGTACTTCTCACCAATAACTGTCAGCATAAATTCCCAAACCAGTCGACTCTGCTTCATCAATGCATAAAGACAAATCTGTTTTGCTACATCCGTTGGCTGTGACGCAATCGCAGCAACCAGTGAATCATCTTCCAGTGCATGAAGCCGTTTTATACAAGCTTTTGCCATGCGTGTGATAGATTTTTCCGTTGGGTACTGGAAAAGATTCTGCTCTACAATTTCTTTAACAATTGCATCATCGGAATTTCCTTCTACCATTAGCTTTGCGGTAGAACGCATTTCGTAGAAAAGGAACGGCTCTCTGGTCAAAGATGCAATATAAGGATAAGAATGATCCATGTTCCCGTACCTCCTTACTGCTCCTCTTTTTTATCAGGAACAAATTCCATGATATCTCCCACGTCACAATTCAAAGCAGAACATATCTTTGACAGAATCTCTGTACTTACATTTTCATCTTTTGATAATCGAGACATCGTTGTTGTACTAACTCCTGTCATTGCACGCAAATCTTTCTTCATCATTTCTTTATCAATTAACAATTTCCACAATTTCTTGTAACTAACTGCCATTTTTTCACCTCAATCTTATTTGCTTGAAATATCTGTTCACATGGTATTTATCATCATATCATAAAAATGCGTTTCAAACAATCTAGTCTATCAAAAATCGTAATTCAATTCTGAAATATCGCATTTAAAATCACAAGAAGCACATCTTAATAAGACAAGCTGAAAGTACAAGTGCCACTATATATCCGATTCCACAGAAAAATTTTATCTCGTTTATTTTCTCTGATTGCAATCTTATCCTTTTTTTCAATTTTTGCACTTCCTTCTCAGCTATCTTTCTATTCTGTTCCGCCTGATGCTTTAATGACCGTAATTGTTTTTCTGCTTCTTTTTGTTTTCTATATGCCTCATCAACAGCTTGCACAGATGATTTATTCACCTGTATCTGCAATTTAGAGTTCTGGTCCCGAACGTCTTTTATTTCTTCTTCGAGCAGCTCTTGCTCGCTCCTGCTCTTCAAACCGTTTCTGTTCCTCAAATCGTCGTTGTTCTTCTGAAGCAATTGATTCAGCTTCTGCGTTTCGGACAGTTCGGTTGTCAAACGATGAATTTCGTCGTTTAATTTCCGAATTTCGTCTTGCATTTCGTGATTCTCGAAGAATAGCTCTGGCAAACTTAACATCAGCGATAATAGCCCTTTCGCATTCAATGTCAGATTCTTATTCTTGAAATGATGATTACTCATTACCGTAAAATTCTTAGTTCTCTCTACACGAAAAATCTGTGCCATGCTCCCCACTTCCTTTCCAGACAGAAAAAGACGCAAGCCATATTCTTATGACTCACGCCTTTCTGCATAACTTACTTTTCTATTCTTCTGTTTCTAATTCTAATCTCTGTAAAATATCCCTTACAATACCTGCATCTTCAATCAGATTATTCCAAAGCATTTTTTACCTGCATCCTTCAAAGACGCACCAACATGATATGCTTTCGTTTTATCAAGAATTAAAAATCGATCATGAAATGCTCTTGTGTACTTCACATCCAGTTTAGGATACTGTGCATTAAAGTTATCTACATCTGTTTGAGATAATTTTGTCCGTTGCAGTGTATAAACTGTCACCGCCACATTTTCTTTCTTCTTTGACAAAATATTTAATGTTCCTACATCCACATATCCATCTACCAGAACAATTTCCGTTTCTGCCTTCTGAATCAGTCCTATTAGTAAACTGAACGCATCATATATCTGACCATCAAAAAATATCTTTTGATTAGACTCCTCATGATCTGATATGTACTCAAAAATTTGCTCCAGCTTTTCATCTGTCTTTTTCTGATATTCCAGTTGTTTTAGCTCAACGTTACTAATCCTTTCAAACAAAAGTGCATTGTTGGCTATAAACCGTCGCATTTCTACAAATGCACGCATAATACCTATGCTTACATTAATTGCCACCTCGCTATGCAATACACTGGCCAGCATGGATATTCCCTGCTCTGTAAATACATACGGTAGCGTACGTCTGCCACCTCGTCCATCCTTTTTTTCTGGCTCTTGTATTTTTGAGGTGCCAGATTGGCACTTCAAAGATTCTGTTTCTTCTGTTGTAAGCTGAAAACAAAAATCTTCTGGAAATCGTTTTATATTTCTTTTTACTGCACGATTTAAAGCTTTTGTTTCTACTTGATAAAGCATTGCCAGATCACTATCCACCATAACTTGTTTGTTTCTTACCACATAAATCAGATTTTCAATGTCCGGTGGCATGATTTCAACTATTTGTGTTTCCACTGGTTCCATTTCTTTTACTTTCTGATCCGCCATTCCATCTCCTCTATAACTTGAAATGCCAAACTGGCATTTCAAGTTACTTTACCGCACAATCATTTCTTATGAGTTTCCAAAATCCATGTTCCCATTTTACCCTATTTTTCTCATTCTGCCTACTGCTATTTTTCATACAATAATGAGGTCGCAATCCACGACCTCATCACCTTCATTTAAACATAAATCAATTCCTTGAGAATAATCTCTTCTGCAATCGCTCTGTGCTGGTTGGCTACTCTCACCCATGCCATCTAATCTTTCTCTTTATCCGGCAGTGGTTCTTTTTCTTCTAACTGTTTCAGGATCACTTCTTCCCGTTCTCTAGCTGCTTTATCCACTTTTAAAAGATCTATCTACTCTCTTCCATTTTGCAACAGCATTTCTCACCCGCTGGTCAATATCCAGACGTGCTCTGCGACATTCTTTCGGATGTTTTCTTGCTGCCTGAAATGCCAGTCTCACAAAGAGTCCGGAACCAACCGGAAGCATTGTCTTTAGCATGCTTTCTGGAAAAACAAAATGGGTTCCATGCTCATAAATTACAGACTCTAATCTGCATGTATGCGGATGTTCTTTTATACGCTGCTTCATTCGGCGGATGTATTTTGTAGTATCCCACAACACATCATCTTCCGCACCAATCAGCAATAATGTTCCATTGATTTTTTCAATCTTGATCATCTCGTCTTCTTGGATTGGATGAGCCTTTTCCGAATCGTCAAACAGTTTTCTTGAATTAATCATATCACCGGTTCGCTTTGTTTCTTTTTCAATTACATGCCAGTAATCCGGATGTTTATAGAAAAAAGGCATGTACGGAAGTGGTTCTCCTTTATACGAAAAAAGAGATTCTCCCTCAATCGGCCATTCCTTACAGCCATCTTTTTTGCCCTGCATAAATCCCTGCCAGATAAAGTCACTCGGTGTCAGACCAATCGTCAATGTAATATCTGCAAAATAAGAAGCGGCAGTTAAGGCAAGTGTTCCTGTCGTAGATACCCCGACAATTCCTATCTTCTGATTACCATGCACTTTTAACCAATTGATTGCTTTCTCTATACGTTCCAGCGGATAATTATGATGTCCATAATCCTTTTTCCCAGGTGACATCGTCATCACATTCACACCGAGTTTATGCAACCATTTCACGGATGTACGCGCCAGATAATCCTCTGAATCATCCCCGATCATGGCGATCATCGCACAGTCTGAATCTGATTTGCATTTCCAGTATGCGCCATAAAATCCATCTGTTTCCACATCAAAATGACTTTTCTTCATCTGTATCATCTCCTGCTCGTATAATATCAGCCATGTTTCTCCATAACTATTATTTTATTTGAGATGTTCCGAACGATTGGAAACTTTCCTATCACATGATAAATCGGCATAAGCTCTTTCATTCCTTCAATCAGACTGACTTCCTGTCGAACAGAAAATGCCGGTATGATTCTTTGCAGTTCCTTTCCATTCTTAACTCCCCATGTGAATTTTGCATTGCTCCCCTCTATAGATTTTTCTTTCACATGTTTTACAACAAAAGGGGACATGGTTTCAATCATTACGGTTACCTTCTGGAATGATTTCTCAATAATAGAAAACATTTTTCTAATATCCTTTTCACACAAATACATTGTAAGACCTTCGATTATTAACAGAACATTCTCACCATGATAATCGATATCATCTACATAGGATTCATCCATTGCAGACTTTGCAATCTGATATACCGGACCAGTTTCGGTAAGGAACTGACTCCTTATCTTCATCGTTTCTGACAGATCCACATTGTACCAGTGCAGATATTTTCTCTCCATCCGATAACATCTGGTATCCAGTCCACATGCAATATTTATAACAACTGTATTTGCATGCTTCTCCAGATATTGCTTAACCATCCGGTCTAATACGATTGTTCTAGCAATTACGCCATAATTCATGGCTTTATCCTTATCTGCTTTGGAAAAGTTATAGTCCAGCTTCTCCACAAGTTCTACTGCAATCTCATCCTTGATTTTGGCATTTTGCTTTTTTGTTTCTTTTGCTCTTGCATACAAAGTCTGTACCATCGTTTCCGGCACACCTGTCACATTCACTTTTTCTTTCATTGTCTATTGCCTTCTTCTATTGTTTTCTTACAACGCAATGCATCCTCATACCTTTACGGATTTCAAATTTTTCTACTTTTAATCCTGCTTTCCTACAGCATTTCATGACCACATCTCTTGTCGGAACCCGGACATCTCCGTGTCCACATATATTTGCCAAAGGCATTTCCAGTGTATTCATCAGCCATACCAATACTTTATTGTCACTGGTCACATCTCTCAGAATCAATCTTCCATTTGGGCGAAGACATCTTTTCACACTGTCAAAAAATGCCTGTGGATTTGGATAGTGATGGAAGCTCATAGAACAAATAATTGCATCAAATGAATCGTTTTCAAAAGGAAAATTTTCACAGTCTCCCACAACAAATGTTGCATTTGGAATCTCTTTCTTTTTTGCCTGTTCGATCATCGCAGGAGTCAGATCCAACCCGGTATAATGCCTGTCTGGATATTTTTCTGATAATAAAGAAATCATTGGAGCCGGACCACAGCCTGCATCCAACAATTCTCTAAACGACTCTTTCTCCAGCTCCGCCAGAATATCTGGATAATCCTTCTTACACATTTCGTATATACCCGCATGGTTACTTTCATATCTTCCTGCTGCTTTTGTAAATTCAGCAATCGACAACCTTTTGTATTCTTCGTTTCTCATGCTTTTTCCTCCAATCACTGTGCTGTTTTCGCCTTACATTCACATGTCTTCAGTTTTTTTCACATAACCATTAGAATTTGTAAAGACAGGAAACCAAAAATATTCATTTTCCATAAATCAATATTTTCATAGAAATCTGCCCTCTTTTTCAAGCAAGCAACCAATGTTAGCATTGTCTAACTCATATTTTCTAAAAAACCGTGTGAAAACAAAACTGTAATTCCACACGGTTTCTTTTCTTATGCATCCAGTATATCACCTTTATCTGGTTTATCAAGCAGATTTTGTCATTATGTCTCACATTCAGAAGAATCCATATTTTTCCATCCATAGCGAAAAATAGAAATTGCCATAGAAACCTCACTAACTATTTCGTCTAATATTCCTGCCCTGGAACCAACAGCAATTTGTAGTAAACAGTATACACCTCCTGTTATTTAATACATTCCATAATGATCTTCTCACATCTGTCATATCCAAGCTGTGAACTGTTCAGGCACAACGTATAATTACTGGCCTTTCCCCATTTATGCTCCGTGTAAAAGTTATAATTTGTCATACGTCTTTTATCTGTGTCTGCCATCATTTTCACAGCTTTCTTCTCATCTACATTATATAATCGAATGATCCGCTGTGTTTTCTCCGGCATATTTCCATGAATAAATACATTCAGCACATCATCACGGTCTTTCAGGATATAGTCCGCATTTCTTCCAATGATCACGCAAGGGGCCTTCTCGGCTAGTTCTAAAATAACTTTTCTCTGCGCCTCATGTACCATATCCTCCACAGATCTTCCTGTGATGTCACGTCCGGCAAGTGCATATGCAAACATCCCTTTTTTCGGAGATAATTCTGCATTTTCCTGAATGTATTCTGGCGATAATCCGGACTTTTCTGCAATTTCATTAATAACATTTTTATCATAATAAGCAATTCCCAGCTTCTTCGCGACTTCTTCTCCGATAAAACGTCCACCGCTTCCAAATTCTCTGCTGATTGTAATGATTCTTTTTGCCATTTCCAGTTCCTCCTTAACGCAAAGCATCAACTTTGTTTTTTCTGATTCTCTTTAAAAATACATAGCCCACCAGGCATGCAATTACTTCTGTAATCGGAAATGCCCACCAGATCAGGGAAACGCCCACCTGACCATTTCTTACAAACAGGGAAAAGATTCCTGCCAGCGGCAGGATGATAATAAGCTGTCTCAAAAGTGAAATAACCAATGATTCCACACCACCGTCCAGTGCCTGATAAATACCCTGATAAGCAACATTGATTCCGGCAAACAGGAAGCTTACCGAGATCACTCTCATCGCGCCGATAAAATATTCTCTGGACTGTCCTGCATTAAACAGCGTTGCAAATGCTCCAGGGAAAATCTCCGTAATTGCAATTCCTATAATCATTAATGCAACGGTATAAATAAGTCCATATTTAATACCATCCTGAATTCTCTTTTTACTTCTCATTCCATAAGCAAATGCAATGATCGGAGTGATCGCATCTCGCAGACCAAATGCAAGGAAGAGAACAAACTGCTGCACCTTATAGAACAATCCATAAGCTGTCTGTGCTGACGGATTGAACTTCAGGATCAGATTCATCACATAAACCATAATAGACATCAGTGCCTGAGCGATAATCGCCGGAAGTCCGATCGCATAGATTTCCTTGATAATTCCGCCGTCCGGCTTCATGTATTTTGCCCCATGCTCAAATTCCTTATTTAATTTGATATGAAAGATAAGCAGTAATACTGCGGATGCTACCTGTCCAATTACAGTTGCGTAGGCTGCACCTTTCACTCCCATTTCCGGACAAGGTCCAATACCATAGATCATGATCGGATCAAGAATGATATTTACAACTGCTCCAACCACCTGACCGATTGTAGAATAAAGAGAGCGTCCTGTAGCCTGTAACAGCTTTTCAAATAAGGAAAAGAAGATGATTCCAAAAGAAATCACACAACATATCCGCAGATAACTGACTCCCATCTCAAGTACTTCCGCATCTACTGTCTGAGATGAAATATATGCTCTCACTCCAAAGATGCCAAACAATAAACAAACCACATAAATGATCACACCCAAAAACAGACTGTTTCCTGCTACCTTCGCAGCTTTTTTACGGTTTCCCTGTCCCAGTGTTCTTGCAAGAAGTGCATTGGTTCCTACACCTGTTCCAATTCCTACTGCCACCATAAGCATCTGAACCGGGAATACCAAAGTCAGTGCATTTAGTGCTGATTCACTGCCCACTCTCATATTTCCTACAAATGCGCTGTCTACAATGTTATAGACTGCCTGCAATGCCATGGATAAGATCATCGGAATTCCCATCTGGACCATCAGCTTATTCACCGGCATCTCCTTCATCTTGTTGCTTTCCGCCATTTTGCTTTAACTCCTCTCTTTTTTTCTGCACAAAAAAAGTGCGCACTCTGTCATATAAGCTGGACTTACGCTGACAGGCTACACACTTTTTCATGGCGATATTATTCATTTTTAGCAAAATAAAAAACGAGCAGCTTGTAAACTGGATTTACGCTTACCTGCTACTCGTTTGATTTAATTATATTGCCTGTTTTTCAAAAAGTCAAACAGATTTTTTATGATCACCTGCGATTTTTTATGATCACCTGCGGTGTCCAAGTCTGCCTTTAAAATCCTCGTAACCGAAATCCGTCAGACGTTCCATGGTTTTATCACCATGCCGCAGCCAGATATCAGGAAGGGGCATTCCGTTAAAGGTATTGTTTTTGCAGGTTGTATATATGGCCATATCGCCAAACATGAGAAGATCTCCGTATGCCAAAGGCTTTTGGAAGCTGTAATCTCCTATAACATCCCCGGACAGACAGGTTGGTCCTCCAAGACGGACTGTAACGACATTCTCTTCTGGCTCCCCTGCTCCAAGAAGTGGCGGACGGTAAGGCATTTCCAGAACGTCCGGCATATGACATGCAGCACTTCCATCCAAAATTGCAAGCCGGGTATCACCATTTTGCAGCACATCCAGCACAGTTGTCAGAAAGAAACCGGCATTTAAAGCCCATGCCTCTCCAGGCTCCAGGTAAATATCCACCTTCCATTCTTCCTTTGCCGCCTCAATGCACTTTTCAAGCCGTGCAATATCATAACCTGGTCTTGTAATATGATGTCCTCCTCCCAGGTTCAGCCATTTTACCTTAGAAATCAGATCTCCGAATTTCACCTTTACCGCTGCAAGAGTAGTTTCCAGATCAGAGGAATCCTGCTCGCAAAGGGTGTGAAAGTGAATACCATCCAATAATCCGGTCAGATCCGGATGCATTTTCACAGCAGCCTCCCACTGTGCTCTCGTGGTACCCATACGGCTGCCTGGGGCACAGGGATCATAAATTGCATGTCCTTCCTGGGTAGAGCATTCCGGATTGATCCTGAGCCCTACACTTTTCCCGGCCTGCTTCGCTCTTTTTCCAAATCGAAGAAGCTGGGAGGGTGAGTTAAACACTATATGATCTGCAAAGCAAAGCAGCTCCTCAAATTCATCCTCACGGTATCCGGCACAAAAAACATGTACCTCTTTTCCTGGCATCTCCTGGGCGCCAAGCCTTGCTTCGTACAGTCCACTTGCTTCTGTTCCAGCCAGATATGGCTCCAAAAGGTGATAGCAGTCATAATTGCTGAAAGCCTTCTGCGCCAGGAGCATTTTACATCCAGTTCTTTCGGCGATCTTTCCCATTAATTCTGCATTTTTTATAAGCGCTGTTTCGTCAAGAACATAACAAGGCGTCTTGATTTTCCGGAATTCCAGCGGAATAATTCCGCCGGATGCTGCAAAGGGTGGTCTTGTATCTGTTTTTTCCATTAATCAACCAGCTCCGGATTATGATTTTCACTGCGTGGAAGTCCGTATTTGTCAAGTGCCTCCAGGAATGGATCCGGGTCAAATTCTTCTACTGTATACACTCCTGGACGAATCCATTTTCCGGTAAGCATCATTAATGCCCCACACATGGCTGGAACGCCTGTCGTGTAGCTGATTGCCTGGCTTCCAACCTCCTTATAGCATTCCTGATGGTCACAAACATTATAGATATAGTAGGTTTTCTCCTGTCCATCCTTTACTCCGGTGAAAATACAGCCAATATTGGTTTTACCTTTGGTACGGGGACCAAGGCTTGCCGGATCCGGAAGAAGAGCCTTCAAAAACTGGATGGGAACAATTTCCTGTCCGTTATAGTTGATCGGAGTAGTAGAAAGCATTCCCACATCCTCCAGACAGCGCATGTGATCCAGATAGCTCTGTCCAAAAGTCATAAAGAAACGAATTCTCTTTACTCCCGGAATTGTCTGGGCAAGGGACTCGATTTCCTCGTGATGAAGAAGATACATATCCTTATCGCCAACCTGGTCAAAATCATATTCCCGCTTAATGGCCATCGGAGGAATTTCCACCCAATGTCCATTCTCCCAGTAGCTTCCAGGAGCACTTACCTCACGAAGGTTGATCTCCGGGTTAAAGTTGGTTGCAAATGCATATCCATGGTCTCCTCCGTTGCAGTCCAGAATATCAATGGTATCAATCTGGTCAAACTCATGCTTTAATGCATATGCACAATATGCCTGTGTAACGCCCGGGTCAAAGCCGCAGCCAAGAAGAGCAGTAAGTCCTGCCTCTTCAAATTTCTTCCGGTATGCCCACTGCCAGGAATAATCAAAATATGCGGAAAATCCAGCTTCCTTACAGCGTTTTTCGTAAATAGCCCGCCATTCCGGATCATCGGTATCTTCGGGCTCATAATTTGCCGTATCCATATAGTTTACACCACATGCCAGACAGGCATCCATAATCGTCAGATCCTGATAAGGAAGTGCAATGTTCATTACCAGATCCGGTTTGTAACTATTGATCAGCTGGATCAGCTGGTTTACATCATCTGCATCTACCTTTGCCGTGGTAATAACTGTTTTTGTTTTTCCCTCCAGCTTCCGGGCAAGGGCATCACATTTTTCTTTTGTCCTGCTTGCAATACACAGTTCTGTAAATACCTCATCTGCCTGACAACATTTCTGGATTGCTACACTGGCTACTCCGCCGCAGCCGATTACAAGTACTCTGCTCATGTTTTTTATCTCCTTTTTTTATATTTCACTATCGCAGCTGTTTTTATTTCGCCACTGCCAGCAGCAGTTCCCTGACTACCTTACATGCTGTGGCTGTGGAAACACCGCTTGGATCCAGCATAGGTGCCAGCTCATTAACATCTGCTCCCACAATATTTAATTCTGATACTTTCCGGATAGCAGCAAGAAGCTCAAGGAAGCTTACGCCTCCCGCCTCCGGTGTACCTGTTCCCGGAAATACGGATGGATCCAGGCAATCCAGATCAATGGTAAAATATACCGGAACCTGCTTCCTGTCCAATTCCTGTACGGTCTCTTCCAAGCCTTCAAAGGTAAAGGGATGAAAATCTGTATGCTCCTTTGCAAACCGGAATTCTTCTCTTTCCCCACTTCGGATGCAAAACTGATGGATCCGTCCATCTCCCAGAATATCATGACATCTGCGGATGACACACGCATGGCTTAAGCGGGCACCAAGATAATCATCCCTCAAATCCGCGTGGGCATCAAAATGAATAATATGAAGTCCTGGATACTTTCTGGCTGCGGCTCTTACAGCCGCTAGCGTCACCAGATGCTCGCCGCCTAAAAGCAAGGGTATCTTTCCTGCTTCCAGAATTTCCCAGGCACGATTCTGTATATCAGCAAGTGCCATTTCACTGCTGCCGAAGCAAAGCTCCAGATCTCCACTGTCAAATACCTGAATATCTGTAAGGTCGCGGTCCTGATAAGGACTGTAGGTTTCCAGTCCAAAGCTTTCATGACGAATGGCAGAAGGGCCGAACCTGGCTCCAGGGCGAAAGCTTGTGGTAGAATCAAAGGGCGCTCCGTAAAGGACAATCCCTGCTTCCTCAAAGCTGCTGTCACAGCCGATAAAATTCTCAATATTTGGTAAAATCATAAATCAGTCCTCCACCTCCTGAAGCATTTCCTCCAGAAAAGCCGGAAGATAAAATGCACCTCTGTGAAGCCTTGTGGTATAGTAACGGGTGCGAAGATTCAGGGCGTTCCATGCCTCCGTATCCAGATCATCCACCGGATGGTACTTTTTGCTTGCAAAACCAAACAGCCAGTAGCCGGCAGCAAAGGTAGGAATATGTGCCTGGTAAACACGACTGATCTGGAACGTACTTGCAATTCTTTTGTGACTGCGCTGCATGGCGTGGGCATCCTCAGAATAAAAAGGACTTCCCTGCTGATTGACCATGATTCCATCCTCTTTCAGCGCATTATAACAGTTTCCATAAAATTCACGGGTAAACAAGCCTTCCGAAGGACCAAAAGGATCGGAAGAATCCACGATGATAAGGTCATATTTATTTTCACAGCGTCGGATAAATTTCAACGCATTTTCATAATGAAGATGCACTCTCCTGTCATCAAGCCTGCAGGCATTTCCCGGAAGATAGGCACGGCAGGCTTCCACTACCATGGGATCCATCTCTACCAGATCAATATGGCGGACACGGTCATATCTGGTCAGTTCACGTACAACTCCACCGTCTCCTGCTCCGATCACAAGAATATCCCTGGCTTCTTTGTGGACAGCCATAGGTACATGGGTAATCATTTCGTCATAAATAAATTCGTCACGTTCCGTGAGCATTACATTGCCATCCAGTGTAAGAACCCTGCCAAATTCCGGTGTCTCAAAAATATCAATTCGCTGATAGTCGCTCTGCCTTGAGTAGAGCTGACGGTTTACCCGGATACTATGCTTCACATCCGGTGTATGAAATTCCGAAAACCACATTTCCATTTTCTTTACCTCCCTGCCAGAGTGTGTTTTAAAATTATTTCCGCAAAATGTGTGTCACAATTTGCAGACAGCCTTTTTCAAACAGTTACTGTTCACTCCGTTCACAGTAACTTCAAACATGCTCCAGCACATTTAACCGTAATATATCCGGATCTTCCGGACCTGTCATGTTACATCCTTTTGCCTTGGCATATTCAATATAATCCAGGATTTCCGGGGTGATCCGCTCTCCTGGAGCCAGAATTGGAATTCCCGGGGGATAACACATTACAAATTCACTGCATACCTTTCCTTCCGTTTCCCGGAGAGGAAGGCTGCATTTTTCTGCATAAAACGCTTCCTGAGGGCTTGTTACTACCTGGGGATCAATATATTCCTGATCCAGCAATCCTGATTTATCCTTCTGGAAACGTCTGCGGATTTCCGCAAGGGCACTTACCAGCCGCTCTACTTCCTGGGCACGGTCTCCAATTGACAGATAAGCCAGAATATTTCCGATATCACCAAATTCGATCTGAATATCATATTCATCTCTCAGAATGTCGTAAACCTCAATTCCTGCAAGTCCGATATCCAGGGTATGTACACTTAATTTCGTAATGTCAAAATCAAAAACCGAATCTCCATTCACCAGTTCTTTTCCAAATGCGTAATAGCCGCCAATGGCGTTAATCTCTTCCCTTGCATATTCTGCCATATCTGCTACCTGATGAAAAATCTGACGTCCGCGCTGTGCAAGATTCCGCCGGGAAATGTCAAGACTTGACATCAGAAGATAGCTTCCAGAGGTAGTCTGGGTCAGGTTGATAATCTGACGGACATATCCGGCATGGACGTCAGGTCCAGTCAGAAGAAGGCTGGACTGGGTCAGGCTTCCACCGCTTTTATGCATGGATACAGATGCCATATCTGCACCAGCTGCCATTGCCGAAACCGGCAGACCTCCTCCAAAATAAAAATGAGTCCCATGGGCTTCATCTGCCAGACACAGCATTCCTGCTTCATGAGCCATCCGCACAATTGCACGAAGATCACTGCAAATTCCATAATAGGTAGGATTGTTTACCAGCACAGCCACTGCATTTGGATGCTCCTTAATTGCCTTTGCCACCTGTTCACGGCGCATTCCAAGAGAGATTCCAAGTCTCTGATCTACTTCCGGATTCACATAAACCGGAATTGCTCCGCACAGAACCAGCGCATTCAGCACACTTCTGTGAACATTGCGGGGAAGAATGATCTCGTCTCCCCTCTTACAGGCTGTTAACACCATGGTCTGTACGGAGCTTGTAGTTCCGCCAACCATGAGAAAGGCGTGAGCTGCTCCAAAAGCATCTGCTGCCAGTTCTTCTGCCTCCCGGATCACAGATACAGGATGACAGAGATTATCAAGCGGCTTCATGCTGTTTACATCCACGCCTACACATTTCTGCCCCAGAAACTCAGTAAGCTCCGGATTTCCTCTTCCTCTTTTATGTCCTGGCACATCGAAGGGTACCACCCTCATGCGCCGGAAATTTTCCAGAGCCTCGTGAATTGGTGCACGATTCTGGTCCAGTTTAAAACGAGTTCTGTTCATTGCGTCTCCATTTCCAGTTCCTTTGTCTGTATAAAGAATCCTGTTTGCAGGATTCTTCGCCTGCAAAGGGGCGTCTCCAGCGCCATCTGCTCTTCCGCTGCAGTGGAATCCTACCCGGCAGAGCTTTTTATATAATAGGAAATTCCAACGGGATTTTCTATTACACAAAAAAAGCAGGCTGCCTTAAAACCGCAAACCTGCTTGGATCATTCTTCCCGATTCTATCTCCATTGACTTATAATAAATATAGGAATCCTCGTATTTACATAAAATAGAAATCCGGATGATATATGTCAGAGTCTATATAGCAATCATACTTTTACTACTCTTATTGACCGTTTCACAAGTCTGCGCATCAGGCGCATAGTGGTTATCAAAGGAACCAACTTATAAAATTTGAGCTTCTAACTCAATCAATAAGGCAACCAAAGTTACCATCAGCGGCAGTGGACCCGGCTGTCCGTATGGCCTTAACCCCAAATGGAGTGATCCAAAATAATTGCTTTGAAAAGACTCTTTCTTTGTCTTTCAAAATCTTCATAAGCATAGCACATATGAAAATGCATGTCAACTGTTTCATTTTATGATACCAGCAGATTGCGGAAATGATTTTCCAAACGCGCTCCTGTGCTGCAATGAAGGAAAGGCAAATATTTTTCTTGTCAAAACAAAATATTTTTCTAACATTTTCATTGAAATTTATGATCGTATATGATATTCTGTGTATTAGTGTGTTTCTACACAGTACGAATGACCGTCATGCTCGTACATTTTATAGAAAATGTATAAGCAGGTTTTTCGTAACTCAGGAGAGTCTCTTCAAAAAAATTTATGGAAGAGCGCCGAAGGTGTACGCAGCATTTGTAATGCTGTTAATCTCTCAGGCAAAAGGATGGAGGAAAGAGAACATGTTTACACAAATCAACAACTTTATCACCTGGTTTGACGGAGTAGTCTGGGGACTTCCGTTAATCATTCTGATCCTGATCACAGGATTCCTTTTAACCGTTCGGTTAGGCTTTTTACAGGTAAGACATCTGGGAAAAGCACTGAAATTCATGGTAAAAAATGAAGAAGGCGGCGAAGGTGAAGTCACAAGCTTTGGTGCGCTCTGCACAGCTTTGTCCGCAACTATCGGAACCGGTAACATCGTAGGTGTTGCCACTGCTATTGCTGCCGGCGGACCCGGAGCCCTGTTTTGGATGATCGTTGCTGCATTCTTCGGAATGGCAACCAAATATGCAGAAGGACTTCTGGCCATCAAATACCGTACCATCGACAAGGACGGACACGTTCTTGGCGGACCATTTTATTATATTGAGAATGGTATGGGAAAACAGTGGAGATGGCTTGCGAAAATTTTTGCATTCTTTGGAGCCGGAGTCGGTCTTTTCGGAATTGGTACCTTTACTCAGGTAAACGGTATTGCTTCTGCAGTAAAGAACTTCTTTGACCCGGATACCGTACACACCGTTTCCCTTTTTGGAAATACATACTCCTGGGCAACTGTAATCGCCTGCTTGATTCTTACCTTATGTGTAGGACTTGTAGTTCTTGGCGGTATTCAGCGTATTGCAAAGGTTTCCCAGATCATCGTTCCATTTATGGCGGTTCTTTATGTTGCTCTTGCACTGATCATTGTGATCACAAATATTACCGCAGTTCCTGGTGCCATCGCTACAATTGTAAAAACAGCCTTCAACGGAAGTGCCCTTGCAGGCGGTGCCATAGGAACCATGGTTGTGGCAATGCAGAAAGGTATTGCCCGCGGTATTTTCTCAAACGAGTCTGGTCTTGGTAGTGCTCCGATTGCTGCAGCTGCCGCTCAGACAAAGGAACCGGTTCGTCAGGGACTTGTTTCCATGACCGGTACTTTTATTGATACCATTGTAATCTGTACCATGACAGGTCTTTCCATTGTCATTACCGAAACCTGGAATACAGGACTTGAGGGTGTTGCGATTACTACCGCAGCTTTCCAGAAAGGACTTCCCTTCCCTGCACAGTTTGCCTCCTTTGCTCTTATGCTGTGCCTGGTATTCTTCGCATTCACAACCATCCTTGGATGGGATTATTACGGTGAGCGCTGCCTGGAATACCTTTTCAACCGCAACATGACTGCAGTAAAGACTTACCGCTGGTTATATATCATCTGCGTCTTCTTCGGACCGTACATGACTGTTGCTGCTGTCTGGAACATTGCAGATATCTTCAATGCCTTGATGGCCTTCCCGAACCTGATTGCGCTGCTTGCTTTAAGCGGTGTAGTCGTAAAGGAAACAATGGATTTCTTTAAAAAACATAAAAATTACGAATAAAATAAAAGTAAAGAAAGAATTCCTCTCCTGAAAAACATAGAGCCTTGTCTGATACGATGCTTTTAGCCAGTCAGACAAGGTTCTTTTATATGTAACTTTCCTGCCAAAAAGAGGCAAAACATGTTTGCCCCTGTCTTTGTTCCAATCCTTTTATAAGGAATCCGGATTAAACAGATCGCTGATGCTGTCTCCGTTTCTGTGGATTCCGTCTACAGAAAACTCTGCCCACTCTCCGATGTTGGTGGCGTGGTCACCGATTCGCTCATAGTATTTGGAGATCATCAGAAGATCAAGAACCTCGTCACTGGAAAAGTCCATGGTGTTCTGGTCCAACGCATTTCTTACTTTATCGAAAAGATTATCCAGAACATTATCACTGCTGATCACCTTTTTTGCCAGGTCACTTTTTCCCTCTACATAAGCGGTAACACTGTCATTTACCATATGCATGGCATAATCTGCCATTTCCTGAAGCGGGATGGCTGTTACTGGTATATGAACGCTGCCTGTGTTCAGAATCTCCGCAATATCAGTAGCCTGGTCGCCGATTCGCTCCATATCTGTTACCATCTTAAGTGCTGCGGAAATTTTGCGAAGATCAGTACCAACCGGCTGCTGTTTCAGAAGAAGCTGCATGCAAAGAGCCTCAATATTATGCTCTTTGTCGTCAATCTCCTTCTCAATTCTTCCAATCTCCTTTGTGGCAGCCTCACGGACCTCCACGCTTGCCAGAAGCTGACAGGTCTTCATGATGGCCTGACCGCACAGATTTCCCATTTCCAGGACCTCATCTGAAAGCCTGGAGAGCTTTGCGGTATACACATCTCTCATATCAACCAAACCTCCCTGTAATATACTCTTCTGTTTTCTTGTTCTGTGGTCTGGAAAACAGTTCTGTAGTATCGTTATATTCAATAATCTCACCCAGCAGGAAAAATGCAGTCTTGTCAGAAATACGAGCTGCCTGCTGCATGTTGTGAGTTACGATCACGATGGTGTAACGGTCTTTTAATTCCAACGCCAGATCCTCAATGTGAGATGTGGAAATTGGATCAAGTGCAGAGGTAGGCTCATCCATAAGAAGTACCTCCGGCTCTACCGCAAGAGCTCTTGCAATGCAAAGTCTCTGCTGCTGTCCGCCAGACATACCCAGGGCGCTCTTTTTCAACCTGTCTTTTACCTCATCCCAGATAGAAGCATTTCGAAGAGCACGCTCTACGATATCGTCCAGTTTTTCCTTGGAATGAATTCCATGAGTACGAGGTCCATATGCAATGTTATCATAAATGCTCATTGGAAAAGGATTTGGTTTCTGGAAAACCATCCCAACACGTTTTCTAAGAAGGTTTACATCAATATCACCATAAATATCCTCACCGTCCAGACAAATATCGCCTGTGATCTTGCAGCCTTCCACAAGATCGTTCATACGGTTTAAGGATTTCAGCAATGTGGATTTTCCGCAGCCGCTTGGACCAATGAACGCGGTAATCTTCTTTTCCGGAATCTCCAGATTAATATTTTTCAAGGCATGAAAGCTGCTGTAGTACAGATCCATATTTTTTACATCTATTTTACCCATAATTCTCCTCTTTTCCTACTACTGTCCGTTTGTGGCTTTGCTTAAATGCTTTGCACAGAAACCGGATACCCAGTTCAGCACAAGTACGAAGATCAGCAGAATAACCGCTGTAGCATAAGCCTGATCCATGTAAAGTCCCTCACTGGAAAGCACATACATATGTACTGCCAGGGTACGTCCGGATCCCATCAGACTGGATGGAACCTTCGCCACAGAACCGGCAGTATAAATCAGGGCTGCAGTCTCACCAACAATACGTCCTGTCGCAAGTACTACACCGGAAAGGATTCCAGGAATTGCACTTGGAAGCACCACTTTAAACACGGTGCGGAGCTTTCCTGCCCCAAGGCCAAGGGAAGCTTCTCTGTACGCATCCGGGACACCCATAAGTGCCTCCTCTGTAGTACGAATGATCAGCGGAAGGATCATAATCACCAATGTCATAGCTCCCGCCAGAAGGGAATATCCCCAATGGAGAGCGGTACTGAAAAACAGAAGACCGAACAGACCGAAGATAATGGATGGAATTCCCTGAAGAGTCTCTGTTGTAATACGGATGATCTTAACCAGCTTGCTGCCCTTTTTCGCATATTCAACCAGATAAATTGCTGCAAAAATTCCAAATGGCACTGCGATCGCCAGAGATAACAGGGTGATGATCAAGGTGTTGATCAGTGCCGGCATCAAAGATGCATTGTCAGAATTATATTCCAGTGCAAACAAGTCTGGTGTCAGATTTCCAACACCTTTTATCAGAATAAAACCAACAAGAAACGCCATAACTGCCACTGTAATAATTGCAGATAACCATACCAGGAGCCTCAGGATGGCAGAACCAGGATGATTTTTCCAATAAGATAATTTATTTTTACTCATCTTCTGCTCTCCTTTTCAGGGCTGATACACACAGGTTGATGATCAGGATGAATACGAAAAGTACAACACCTGTAGCAATCAGCGCTTCCCTGTGAAGATCGGTTGCATAGCCCATTTCAATTACAATATTTGCGGTCATGGTTCGAAGTCCTTTGAACAGTCCCTGGGGCATCCAGGTCTGGTTTCCGGCTACCATGATCACTGCCATCGTCTCACCAATGGCACGTCCGATTCCAAGAACCACGCCAGCTAATACACCTGATTTTGCAGCCGGGAAAACAGTGCCAAACACACTTTTTTCGTGGGTTGCTCCAAGTGCCAGTGCCCCTTCATAATAACTTGTGGGAACACTTTTTAAGGCTGGTTCTGCAACGCCGGTTACCGTTGGAAGGATCATAATTCCAAGAAGCACTGAAGCTGTCAGCATGGTACTTCCATCATGACCGGTAAGCTGTCGAAGCAGCGGGACAAACACTGTCAAACCGAAAAATCCATAAACAACAGATGGGATTCCTGCAAGGAGGTTTACCATTGCCTTTAATGGTGCATACAGCTTTTTCGGACAATAAAATGCAAGGAAGATTGCAAGCAGAAGGGCTGTTGGAACTCCCACCACAATGGCCCCGGCTGTTACATAGATACTTCCCAGAATGAATGGAAAAATTCCATACAGTCCATTGGACGGCTTCCACTTCATTCCAAACAGAAAATCTGGCAGACCAATCTTCGCCATTGCCGGGATTCCGTTTGCAAACAGGAAAATGCAGATTAATGCAACGGCTAATACGGAGGTACAGGCCGCTGCAAGGAAAACAAATTTCATTACAGTTTCATTGATCGATTTCATATAAAGTAAGTTCCTTTTTTATTCGGAAAATTTGGATCCTGCAAAGCTTTTGACCGGCTTTGCAGGATTCCTTTTTCTATTTCATGTTTCGTAATTGTAAAGGTACTTTATTTCTTTACTATTCACCAGTGACGTTCCGCAAGGTGTTTTTTGTGAACAGTAACTTTATTTCTTATTATTTTGCAAGGTCTTCCCAGGTTGTGATGTTGCCTGTGTAAACATCTTTTACCTGCTCGCTGGTAAGCTCCTCAACACCACTATCGTTGTTTACGATTACAGCGATACCATCTTTTGCAATTACAGTTGCGGTAAGACCAGCCTCTGTCTCACTGTCTTTCAGGTCACGGGATGCCATACCGATATCGCAAAGTCCGTCGATTGCAGATGTCATACCAGTTGTAGAATCGCTCTGCTGAACCTCGATATCAACTTTGTCATTTACTGCCTTGTAGCCCTCAGCAAGTTTCTCCATAACTGGTGTTACAGAAGAGGAACCAGCTACTACAACCTTTCCTTCTACGTCAGCTGCTTCATATGCAGGTTTGTCACCTACCGCGATGTATCCGTTGTCTTCAATGATCTGCTGTCCGTCTGCGCTCGTGATGTATGTAATGAAATCCTGTGCAGCTTCGCTTACATCATCCTTTGTTGCAATGTTGAATGGACGAACCACTTTGTAATCTCCGGACTCAATGCTCTCAGCTGTTGCCTCAGCACCATCAATCTTTACTGCTGTTACGCTGTCATCCAGGGAGCCAAGGGATACATATCCGATTGCATTTACATCCTGAGCTACTGTGCTTAACATAACGGATGTGCTATTTGTGATCTTTGCTGCCTCAGTTGTATTGTCTACTTTATTTCCATCTGCATCTTTTTCTTCAATTCCAAACAGTTCGATGAATGCGCCTCTTGTACCGGATCCGTCTTCTCTTGAGCAGATTGTAATATCTCCGGAAGCTGCTGCCATTGCTGTTGTTCCCATTGTTGCTACTCCTAATAATGCCGCCATTGCTACTGCTAAACCTTTTTTCATAATTCATTTCTCCTTTTCTTCGCGGTCCTTATGTTTTTTACCTCTCTCGCGATTACAGTTGTATCTTAATGTTTGGATGTAAAATGCACTAGCTTTTAAAAGTAAAATCACAGTAAAATATGACAGCGGTATTTTATATGTTTTTTAACAATATTTTCTTATCCTTCACTGGATATCTCTAAGGATTTATCCGTTGCTTCCACAGCGTTTTTCTTATATAATAAGACTATATAAAATTCTTCATGCAGGATAATCTGTATGTTAAAAATGAAAGGATTCGCTATGAACGAAGGAGAAAAGAATGCGCCCTGGCTGGATACGCCAGATCCGCAGCGTTTTATCAAAAATGCAGCAAAGTTTAATGATCTGATGATGATGTATAGATGTGCCATCCGGGAGGTACAGACTAAGCTGGAGGTTCTGGACGATGAATTTTCAGTAGAGTATAAGCGAAATCCCATATCTTTTATTAAGACAAGGATAAAGAAACCGGAAAGTATTTACCGGAAACTGCAGAAGCTAGGATATGATTTTACAGCGGAGAATATTCAGGAACAATTAAATGACGTGGCTGGTGTCCGGGTGGTCTGTGCTTTCATTGACGATATTTATACAGTGGCCAATCTGATTGCCGGACAGGATGATATTAAAGTTATTAAAATCAAGGATTATATCAAGAATCCCAAGCCAAATGGTTATCGTAGTTATCATATGATAGTGGAGATTCCGGTATTCTTCTCCAAGGGGAAAACACCTATGAGAGTAGAACTTCAGATCCGCACCAACGGCATGGACTTCTGGGCTACATTGGAGCATCAGCTCCGCTACAAGAAGGGAATCGAGGACCTGCCAGGATATGCAGAGATCAGTGAGGAACTGCTCCGCTCGGCCCAGGCAGTAATCGAAACGGATAACGAAATGCAAAAAATTAAGAATAAAATCGGAATGTTTCATGATATCTAATAAAAAACAGCGGCTCTACCTGTGAAATGCTCACTTTCACAGGTAAAACCGCTGTTCTCTTTTTTTATTTCAGCCACACGAATACACAGAATAAAATAAACAAAAATGCCGCACCGCCAAAGATCAGTCCCACAGTCAGTGACGCCTTTAGCGAAAGCCAGATGATTCCTCTTCTTTCTTCCTTCGTCATCGGCGGATTCTGAAAAGCGCTCAGATTATCCGTCACTTCATTTTCCATTCCCGGTTCCGGCACTTTTACATCAAATTCTTTTCTGCGTCTGGATGGATCTCCAGGAAATATCTGCCATGGTCTTCTGGAATTCCAGGGCATACCATCCACATCCATATTGGCTACTGTGTAATCGGGCAATTCTTCTTTTTTTCTTTTTCCCATGTAGAACCTCCTGTTTTGCTATTTAATGTGTTGGTCGTTATCCCGGACGCGATTTTACAATGTATATTCACCGCCGCGCGTCGCAACGTTCCGGCAAGCTAATGACTAACTACGACTAAGACGCTCAGGAAAGCCTTCGCGCCTAAGTCTCCGTAAGTCATGGATCTCGCCTCCACTAAAACCGCTCCTAAAATGCGCGGCTTGCGAATATACATTGCAAAATCGCTGGTTACTGGAAAGGGAAGAAAGAAACAGTAACGACAACAA